>SPBW01000208.1 GCA_004525685.1 Candidatus Atribacteria bacterium | reverse complement strand
TGGAGCCTAAGGGACTCGAACCCTTGACCTCTTGCATGCCATGCAAGCGCTCTCCCAGCTGAGCTAAGGCCCCGATTGAGGTCTATTGATACCCGATTCTCGCCGACCCTTCAAGGCTTGAGGTCTGCTGTTGAGAGGATCAAATCGACAGCCGCAGTGATGTCTTGCACTTCGGCATCGGGTTCGGCGACGATCTCCCTATCCTTGCCGGCTGATCCGGTCTCTACGAGGATGGTCGAGCAGCCTCCTCGGATGCCTGCAAGGATGTCAGTCGTTCGATCGCCGACGACAACTGATTTGCCCAAGTCAATGCCGAGCCGGTCTCTTGCCTGCTCGAGCATGCCCGTGTTCGGCTTGCGGCACTCGCACTGCGTCTTGTATTGCGGCAGCTTCGCGTCCTCGTGATGGGCGCAGTAGAAAATGGCATCCACATGTGCACCTTCCTCTGCAAGCAGATTCTCCAATCGAGCATGGATCTTGTGGAGCATCTCCTCAGACAGGTAGCCCATGGCAATGCCACCTTGATTCGTGATGATGGCAACGGGCCATCCGGCTGCATTCAGTCGAGCAATAGCTGCTGCAGCTCCATCGATCAGATTCAGATCGTCGGGTTCATTGACGAAGGCCGTCTGCTGGCTGATGACGCCGTCTCGATCCAGTAGAACGGCCCCGCCTCGTTGAACGAAGGGACGCGCACTGCTGGAATCACGATTCGGGATCGAGGCACTCATGCGCTCATTTCACCACCAGGCTAACCATCTTGCCGGGAATAGCGATGGCCTTGATCAGATTCTTGCCAGCAAGTTCAGCCTGGATGCGCTCGTTCGCCAATGCCGCATCCTTGAGCGCAGCCGCATCAACGGCAACAGCCGCAGGTACCGTAATACGCGCGCGCAGTTTCCCGTTCACTTGCACGGGAATTTCGACGGTATCCTGTTCGAGCGCTGCGTCTTCATAGCTCGGCCACGGCTGCTCCAGAATGGAGTCGGTGTGTCCTGTGCGCTGCCACAACTCCTCACACACAAATGGCGTAAACGGAGACAGAATCAGGACGAGTGCGTCGATAGCCTCTCGCAGCAATGCTGCATCTACCGTGCCGCCAGAAGTGTAGGGCGACAGCTCGTTGAACAGCTCCATGATGGCGGCAACGGCCGTATTGAAGCTGAATCGCTCCTCGATGTCTTCGGATACTTTCTTGATCGTGCGGTGCACGCGCCGCCACAGCGAGAGAGCCGATTCATCTAGTTCTGCAGTGTTGGCCTTGGTTCCGACGGCACCTAGCTGGTCGAGGCTGGAGATGATGAGCGTCCAGACACGATTGAGGAAGCGGAATGCACCGCGGATGCCCTCGTCCGTCCAATCGATATCGCGATCCGGTGGTCCCATGAACATCGTATACAGCCGCTCGGTATCGGCCCCGTAGTGATCGACAATATCCTTGGGATCCACAACATTGCGCTTGGATTTCGACATTTTGAAGCTGGAGATGTCAAGATCCTTGCCACACTTCGGGCACGTCGTAGCCCCGCTTGACACTTCCTTCGGGTACAACCAGCCATGGTCAGGACATTTGTACGCCGTATGACACACCATGCCTTGCGTAAACAGCCTCGCAAACGGCTCGGTGAATCCTACGTGGCCCATGTCATAGAGCGCCTTGGTGATGAAACGCGCATAGAGCAGATGCAAGATGGCATGCTCGACGCCGCCGACGTACTGGTCAACAGGCAGCCAATGGTCGACGTCTGAGCGCGCGAATGCGCGCGTTGCGTCCTGCGGGTTGATGTAGCGCAGGTAGTACCACGACGAATCGACAAACGTGTCCATGGTGTCGGTATCCCGCTTCGCCGGACCCCCACACTCAGGGCAAGTCGTATCGGCATAGCCGGGAATGTCAGCCAGCCCCATCTTGCCAATGAACTCGGTCTCAGGCAGCAAGACAGGGAGCTGGTCCTCGGGCACAGGCACTTGGCCGCATTTTTCACAGTGAATCATGGGGATGGGTGCGCCCCAATAGCGTTGACGAGAGATCAACCAATCATGCAGGCGGAAGTTGATCGTTGCCCTCCCGATGTTCTTCGTCTCCAGCCATTGGCTGACGTCTGCCTTGGCACGATCGCCCGGAGTTCCCGTGAACTCGCCAGAATGGATCATTGTTCCGTATTCAGCGTGGAACAGGACGTTTCGATAGAACGACAAGCCGTTTAGCATCTCCATCACAGTGCGGTTCTTTCCTACAGGTGGATAGATGGCTTTACAGCGGGCGAGGATTTCGCGATCTGAGGCCGTGCCGTCAAGCTCAAGGACGGTATCGTTGAACACAAACAGCCAACGCGCGCCCACGATCTCGTTCCAGTTTCCCGGCGCAAGGTTCTCGCGCATGACCTCGACGTACTTGTCGATTTGTGCTTCTCCATGCATCGTGACGAACAGGCCCTCGCCAAGATCGCCGAGGGGCTGTCGCTCGTAGTCGATGTGCAGCGCGTCGAGTCGATGCGCAAAATCTGCGTCAACAGAGCCCGGGAACACGACGCTCTTGGCCAGGCCGTCCGTCCGGTCGATGACGGGGATGATGGGCAGCCCGAATTTGATAGCGAACGCGAAGTCGCGCTCATCGTGTGCGGGAACGGCCATGATGGCACCGGTGCCGTAGGTCATCAACACGTAATCGGCAATCCAAACAGGCACCTTCTCGCCATTGACGGGATTCTGGGCATAGCCACCTGTGAACACGCCTGTCTTCTCGCGATCCGTCGACAGGCGATCAATCTCCGACGCACGCGCAGCTTGATCGCGATAAGTGGCAATCGCCTCACGCTGCGCATCCGTGGCCAGCTTATCAACCAGTGGATGCTCCGGCGCCAGCACCATGAACGTGGCCCCCCACAGCGTGTCGGGCCGTGTGGTGAAGACGGTAATCGGATCGCCAGTTTCCGCTACAAACGTGACTTCAGCGCCTTCGGACCGTCCAATCCAATTCTCCTGCATCTTGACGACGTTGTCCGGCCATTTCTCCAGTGTCGAAAGATCATCGAGCAAGCGCTGCGCGTAGTTGGTGATCTTGAAGAACCACTGCTCCAGATCGCGCGGTTCGGGCGGCGTATCGCAACGCTCACAGACGCCGCCAACAACCTGTTCATTGGCAAGCACGGTGTCGCAGGTGGGGCAATAGTTGACCGTCGCCTTCTTCTTGTACGCCAATCCGGCTTTGTACAGCTGCACGAACAACCACTGCGTCCACTTGTAGTAGTCAGGCAAACAGGTTGCAAGTTCCCGATTCCAGTCAAACTGAACGCCCCAGATTCGGAACTGCTCCTTGGCGTTGTCGATGTTCTTCTGCGTGAATGTCCACGGGTGCGTATTGTTTTCGATGGCCGCATTCTCAGCGGGAAGGCCGAACGCATCCCAGCCCATGGGATTTAGGACTTGTAGACCGCGCATGATCTTCACACGCGTGATCAGGTCGCCAATGATGTAGTTGCGACCATGTCCCACGTGTAGATAGCCGGAGGGGTAGGGGAACATGTTGAGGTAGTAGTAGGTTCCCTCACGAGCGGAGGTGTCTGTTTGGAAGAACCCACGCTCACTCCAGAAATCGCGCCATCGTGCTTCGATGGCGGAGAAATCATACGCATCCACGATTCTGTCTTGAGCCATTAGAAACTCCTA
>SPBW01000012.1 GCA_004525685.1 Candidatus Atribacteria bacterium | reverse complement strand
TTCGGCTCTGCATCAAGGAAGATCACGCACGGAATGCTACCATTTGAACGGCATTGGCTCGACTGCCTGATTCTCGCTGGTGACATCGATTGTTACGACACTGCTAACGAAGGCGTTAACCATTCAGTATGATAGGCTCCACCGAAACGATGCCCCCCAGATGTGGATAGATACCCACATCTGGGGCTCTTCACCTCGGCCAGCAAGCAGCGCCAGGACTCTGAGCAAAGACCTAGACTCTTGCTAGAATGCCTCGCGCGAACGCTTTGGCGTTGTCGACGTCTTGTGCTGTCGGATGCTTCTTCACTTCTTCACCGTACTTAGCCCATTGAGAATCGTCAGTGATGATGGTGCTGCGGATGAACGCTTCGATCGGCGGACAGGGTGCGCCCTCACAGTGGAAGTATCCGAGGAACTCGATGCCCTTGTCTTTGCTCACGGTTTCAAACGCGGCTTGGCATCTGCCGGCCCACTTCTCGTACATGTCCTTCTTCCAGTCGTCGCCTTCGGGCATGGTTGTTGCATGCGTGACGAAGCCTGCCAGCTTGAACGCTACGCCATCAGGAATACCGTCGAGAAGGTTCTTGACCGGTGCAGCGACATCCGATGAGTGACATGTCGATCCGAGGAGAACAACGTCGTAGTCCTCCAATTGGTCAGGGGAAAGCTCTCCGACGGGCTTTACCTGAACCTCGTGACCCCCAGCGGTAGCCTCTTCTCCCATTGCTGCGGCAATCCTCTTCGTGTTGCCTGTTTCGCTGAAATATATCCAATGAGCACCTTCACAATAATCCCTCCCTGTGCACTCTGGCGATTCTACAACATGAATTAGCCCTGCCCTCTGAAGCCAGGGGCGAGAAGCAGCGACAGATTGACGTAGATATGTATGTGCGCGATAGAGAGGGACAGGTTCGAACCAAGTAGTAGAGGAGTCGTGGGCGCAGGCACGATCTACAGCTACTGGACGAACAAAGACAACTTCGTCTCTCTAGCGGTTGACGCGGGTATCCAAGTATGACAGGTACGCGAGAATGAGGCGCTCTCAGCAAGAGGCGAAGCTGAGAAGGCTTGATTCGTGTAGACTGTGGATCTTGTTCTATCAAGCGATCATGCTGGCGTGTAGAGGGTTTTGGTGGCGCAGTGGCCGCGAGAAAGACTTGTCTATCTGCTATTGATTGCGATACTTCGCGCGGTTCTGCACGGGGAGAATACGGAGGCTTTTTCATGAGAAGAGTGGGTCTACTGATCTGCACGATGGCCATCTTTGCGTTGGGATCTCAGGGCGCGGTCTTGCAGCCCGAGAGTCAAGACAATGACGCAGTCGGATTGACTGTATACACAGCAATCACATTCGTGGGTGCTCCACTCCGGCTAGAGGTTCTCGAAGGCCTGCACCAAGCAGCGGTAGTGAGTATGCCTCCAACGCATGGCGCAGTGACGATTTGCGAGGAGAGCTACGACATCGAATACACTGCGAATGATGCATACGTTGGTTTTGACGTGTTCATCTACGTTGTGTCGGACAAGGGGCAGACAATCCGAGAAGTGCTGGTATCAGTCCTCGTGACCAGCAATACGGTGCCTCTCTTGGCTGTTGAGGACGAGGCAACAACCATGAGAGGAGAGCCCCTAATCATCGATGTGCTCCGAAATGACTTCTCGAATTTCCTCTATGACCCCCATGTAACCCTTCGCATTAGCGAAGTGGTTCTTGAGCCAAGTCATGGAACTGTCGAGGTCACGTCTGACAGGAAGGCCTACTACACTCCGGCTCCGGGATTCTGCGGAACCGATGTCTTCATGTACAAGGCAGAGGACCAACATGATTGGGTGGATGTGAAGCCTGTCCGGGTGAACGTCCTTTGCGACGGGAACCTCGCTCCACATGCCAATGACGACTTTGCATCAACACGACCGGGTGTGGCGGTGACCCTCGATCTTCTAGCCAATGATGAAGATGAGGATGGGGATTCCTTAACCATTATATCGGTGACGCAGCCGGCCCATGTCCTCTATTCTGTGAGAAACGAGGACGGCGTTGTGACTTATACGCCTCCGAATGGCTGGTCGGGGACTGCGACGTTTGCCTACATGGTAAATGATGGGCGCGGGGGTACAGCCAGCGCCGTAGTCAGAGTTGACGTTGCAGATGAGACCGAGCCGGGATCATGATCGGATTGCCCGAGCAGTCCAATCTGGACTAGCGCTCTGCGATTTCTGAACGGGCACGGGGGAGCATGGATCGACGAGAGACAATGTGCTCTCTGTGCGAGACATTCCTGACAGGACGACGTATGCTCCAAGATTCGCGACGCCTTGAATCGTTCTCGCTTGGCACTACAATGAATGAACGTTCATTCATCTCGAGAAAGAGCAGGAGATCGATGATTCATGGATAACAAAGAGAAGATCAGCCAGGCGGCTGTGAGGGTATTCTCTCGTGAGGGATTCCACCGTGCACGTATGAAGACAATCGCACAAGAGGCGGGCGTGGCCGTCGGCACGATCTACAACTACTTCAAGGACAAAGACGACCTGCTTCTATCAGTATTCGAGGCGGGTATCCGAATCCGCATGGACTTCTTGGAAGAGTTGGGACGCACCAGCCTTCCTATCCGCGATCAGATCCAGCACCTGTTGGAGTCCCATTTTGCGCAGATTCGAGAACAGCAGGAACTGGCGGAGCTTATCTTGTTCGAGCGATTCCATCGCGGCAGCCGTCTGAGAGATCGCGTGTTGGCTCTGCAGAAACTTATCATTGATCAGATCGCGGAGTTCATTCGCAAGGGAGTAGCCCAAGGATGGGTTCGCCCCTGCCACCCACAAGTTGTGGCGCAAGCACTCTACGATCTTGTGCAGACAATGACGGCGTGTTGGGTGTTCTCAACGCCTGATGAAGAGGCCGACATCTTCGCGTCTGCGCCCAAAGAATTGGCCGACCTCATTTGGATGGGGCTCGGTGTCAAGGAAGTGGGTGCTCATGACTAGAATCAAATCGCCATCAGCCTTCTCGAAGGCCGCAGATGTTGCCATCGGTTGGGCAACGAAACATCCAAAAACCGTCCTTCTTGCCGCCGCGGGGATCACCGCAGTTGCTTTGGCATTCATCCCGGCGTTGCGTGTAGATGTTGACTTCGCCAACTACCTCAATCGTGGCGATCCGGCCGTGATTGCTGCGGATCAGGCCAAGGCGCGATTTGGGTCCCAGATCCGAACGATCGTGGCCATCGAGGACCCTCAAGGTGTCTTTCGCGCAGAGACGTTGGCCCTTGTTGAAGCGCTCGAGACAGCCCTTGAAGACCTTCCTGAGGTCAAGGACATGGTGGGTCCCTTGAGCGCCCAAGTGATCCGTGGCAGCGAGACGTCTATTCAGATCCGATCCGCGGCACCCAAAGGAGTGGCGCCCCAGACGGCAGAGGAGATCGAAGCCTATCGCGATCTTGTGCTCTCAGACAGCACACTGCTCAACTACGTTGTGTCACCCACGCAGAAGGCCCTGGCCATCTACCTAGAACAGGACCCGTCCATCGACATGGTGACCTTCGCGGCAGCAGTGGAAGCCGTGGTAGGCGCGCATAAAACAGAAGGGATCACGTTTTCCATCGCGGGACTTCCGTATGCCAATTTAACGCTACAACGTTCGATGAAGAGGGATCTTCAGGTATTCCTGCCATTGGTCATCCTGATCATCGTCGGCGTCTTGTTCGTCAGTTTCCGCTGGACATGGGGCATTCTTATCCCGTTTGCTGTGGTTTCGCTGTCTGTGTTGTGGGTTCTTGGGCTGATGGCCATGACAGACATTCCGATTACTGTACTGTCATTCATCCTGCCCGTTCTTCTGATGGCTATCGGAATTGCCGACGGCATCCACGTCTTAAGCCGATATCGCGAAGAGCTTCGACGCCGAAGAGACAAGACAGACGCTATCCTTGAGACAATGAAAGCAATGAAACGACCAGTGGTATTGACATCGCTTACCACAGCAGTCGGATTCTTGTCGCTTCTCTATGCCTACATGGTTCCTCAACGTACGTTCGGCCTGTTCACCGCGATTGGCATCCTCATCGCCATGATTCTCTCGTTGCTCTTGATCCCCGCGATCCTCCAAGTCGTGAAACCGCCAACGCTGAAGGCCGCAACTTCCCACGGGCGGATGGCAACAGTCTTGGGCGCTATCGTGCGGTGGGCCATTCGTGCGCGCGCTGGCGTGCTCATCGGAGCGCTCGTGTTGTCTGGCGTGTTTGCGGCGGGCATCCCGCTGCTTCAAATCGAGACATCTCAACGCGCCTACCTGGGGGACCGGCATCCGGCCGTCTTGTCCATGGACAGGCTTGATGAGCTCTTCTCGGGGTCGAATCAAGTGATGATAGAAGTGGATTCTGGCGTAAGAGATGGGTTGAAGAATCCAGACCTGCTGAACGAAATGGTCGCTCTTGAGAACTTTCTAACGACACATGGCGTGAACAAGACCATGTCCCTCACTCTGGTCGTGCGTGAGATGAATCAGCGATTTCACGCGGATGATCCAGATTTCTACGTCATTCCCGATGATCAATCCACGATCGCGCAGCTCTTGCTCTTGTTCTCTATGCAGGGCGGAAGCCTGGGTTCTCTTTCATTATCTGACTTCTCTGCGGGTGAAGTGATGGGGTTCCATGCTTTAAAGACAGGCAAGGAGCAAATTGCACTGGTTGACGACGTGAGCGACTACCTGGACACTCATTTCGAGGGGCTCGACGTACAGATGGTGGGCCCCACTCGGATCCAAGCCAGCATGTTCACATCGATCGCTCGCAGCCAACTGACGAGCCTGCTTACCTCCATTCTTGCGGCCGGCATCATCGTCATTGTTCTCATGAGGTCGTTTAGTGCCGGCATTGTCAGCATGATCCCTCTTCTGTTCACGGTGCTGTTCAATTTCGGCGTGATGGCGTTTGCAGGCAAGAGCTTGGACATTGCCACGCTGATGATCTCGTCCATAACGATCGGAATCGGCATTGATTACGGCATTCACTTCATCGAGCGCTATCGTGAAGAGAGGGTAGAGGTGCAAACCCGTGCCCAAGCATTGGTTCGCGCGGCCCAGACAACGGGAACAGGCATTGTCTATAATGCAATTGCCCTTGCGCTTGGTTTTGGTGTCATGATGCTCTCAGCATTTCAGGGCTTGCAGAATTTTGGTTTTCTCATCGCCATGACAATGATTGTCAGTGCCTGTGGTGCATTCGTCGTGATTCCTTCGCTACTGGCAGGTAAACAGAAGAAGACATCGTCTCCCTGATCGTGTGACGCAAGACAGAAGAGCCGTGCATGATTACTTCGTGAGATAGCTTGAAGCATGAACGAATCCTAAGGGCAAGATCCACGCCTGCAATTGCGTGAAACTGCCGTTGGGACTAAAATGCGGGAGAGGTGTTAGCATGCCAGAAACTGTTAGAAAAGACATGATCGAGCACATGGATCGAAGCATCGAGGCCTTGAGGGCGAACCTGGTCAAGATCCAAACGGGTCGGGCCAATCCTGCCATGATTGAGGATGTGCATGTGAGCTATTACGGCGCGATGACGCCTCTGAAACAAATGGCGACGATTGCTGCGCCTGATCCAAACCTGCTTGTCGTTCAGCCTTACGACAAGACCCAAATGACAGAAGTTGAGAAGGCTATTCTTGCCGCTGATCTGGGACTCAATCCCCAGAACGACGGACACGTCATTCGTATCAAGGTGCCCAAGTTGTCCGAAGAGCGGCGCAAGGAGTTAACCAAGACCATTAGGACGCGCGGCGAAGAAGCGAAAGTGGCACTACGAAACATTCGCCGTGAAGCCAACGACAAGTTGGATCAACTCAAGAAGGATGGGGACATCTCTGAAGACGATCACCGCAAGCATCGCGAGAAGAACGACGATGCCATCCACGAATTCACCAAGCAAGTGGATGATCTGATCGAAGAGAAGGGAAGGCAGATCCAGACGATCTAGTTCTCGCCGTGTCGATTGAACATGAATTCTAATGAAGGGAGAACGAACCGCGATCCATTCCGCTGGCGTTCAGCGCTTCTGCTGACCGTGGTGGCCCTTATCGTGCTTGCCGTTCTTGGCGAATTTGGAATCGCAGGGGGCGTTCTGCTAGGGCTGTTGCTCTACGCAACCAACCTCCTTCTAATCTTGGAGATTGGACGATCTCTGCTGCGTGCAGGTGAACCCAGCCGACCCAAAGTAGCAGCAGCACTGTCCAGCTCTGGGCGGCTCTTGTTCCTGGCCATGGCATTGTCTCTCATGGCCACGTTTCTTGGACGCGAAGTCGTGCTGGGGGCGTGTGGCGGATTTCTCATAGCCCAAGTAAACTTGCATGTTCCAAGACTTGAGCGCAAGCGGGAGGGACGATGATCAAGGGCATCTTCGAACAGCTGTCGGAAAGCCTAACACATCTGGGCGAGAAGCAGATCATCACACTTCATCTAGGCAGTTTACAGATCCAGTTTGACAAGGCAGCCATGATCATGTCTTGGATTGTCATGGGCGTGCTGGTGGTTCTGGCACTCTTCCTACGACGCGCGCTGAAACAGGATGTTGAGGACAAGCCCAATCGAGTCCAGGCGGCACTCGATGCTCTGATGGATCTCCTGCAAGGCCAGCTGACCTCCAACTTCTCGTCACAGCGCTTGGCGCGCGAACTGTTTCCCTTCATCTCGACGCTCTTCTTGTTCGTTCTGTTTTCTAATTGGCTTGGCGTGATTCCCGGCCTCAGTTCCCCCACGCAGAACCTGAACGTGACGATGGGATTGGCCTTGATGGTGTTCGTCGTGTCTCAGGTTCTGGCCATGAGGGCCAAGGGGATGAAGACATACTGGAAAGGATATCTTGAGCCCGTTCCCTTTCTCTTGCCGCTCAACATTATCGGGGAGTTATCCAGGCCGATGTCTCACGCGTTTCGTCTGTTCGGGAACGTCCTCGCGGGAACGATTCTGACGACGGTTGTGATGGCGAAGTTTGCCCCTATCGTTGTGCCCTCAATCCTCAACATCGTTTTCGGGCTGTTCTTCGGTGCAATTCAGGCGTTTGTTTTTGCGATTCTTGCGGTCGCCTACATCAATGTGGCTGTTGAGAGTTAAGGAGGAAGAATGCTTCAAGAAGCACAAGCAGTAGCAAGCGGAATATCCGGCGCGGATATTGCTTTGGCTGCGAAGTACATTGCAGCCGGGCTTTGCATGGGTATTGGGGCCATTGGGCCCGCAATTGGAGAAGGCATGGCTGCGGCACACGCGCTAGACGGCATGGCGCGACAACCGGAAATGCAAGGCGCCTTGATGCGCACGATGGTTCTCGGGCAAGCGATTACCGAGTCCACGGGCATCTACTCCTTGTTGATCGCCATCGTTCTGTTGTTTGTTGTCTAGGGAGCTGCAATGAGCGTCGAATGGGGGAAGATCGTCAAGAGCATCAACTGGACGCTCCTGATGGCTGGTGTGATCAACTTCGGCCTTCTCCTGTACATCTTGAAACGATTGTTGTTCAAGCCGGCGATGGAGTTTCTGGATCGCCGACGCGAACAGATTGCCGCCCGGATTGAAGCTGCCCGGCAGTCAGAATCGCAAGCTCTGGCGCTCGTATCGGAGAAAGAGTCCGAAATGAGGCAAGCGCGAGTGCGCGCCGACGAGATTCTTGCGCAAGCGCGACGCGAAGCCGAAGCCGTGATTGCGCAGGCACGAGCTGCAGCTAAGAATGAGGCCTCGAAGATTCTCTCAGACAGCAAAGAGCGACTGGAACAGGAACGCGATCACATGATTCACGATCTGCGCGAAGCCTATGCCGAGATTGCCGTCTTGGGAGCTGAACGTGTACTCGATCGAGAGATTCGAAGCGAAGACCACCGCCGACTTCTCGATCAACTGCTTGAAGAGATCGATGAAGAGACCCTAAGGATCCCCTCTTGAGATCGCAGGAAATCGCCCGACGATATGCCGAGGCGCTGTATCAAGTAGCGGTGGAAGATGCTGCCATCAAGGACATTGAGGATGAGTTGGCAGCTGTGGCCGACGGCACAGCCGAAGGAACAGATGTGCGCCGCTTCCTCGCGCATCCGCTTGTGCCAAGAGAGACGAAATCGCAGTTCCTAAAGGCAGCGTTCCCAGATGCGTCGGAGCGAATGAGAAACTTCTTGGAGCTATTGATTCACAACCAGAGAGAGACGTACTTGGATCTGATCCACGATGAGTTCGTGAATATCCGAACAGCGGCCGACGGCATGATTCAAGTGACGGTCACTTCGGCACAAATCCTGTCAGAAGATGACAGAGAGCGCCTGCGCGACCGGCTCGAGAAGGCGCTCGACCGCCCCGTACACTTGGAAGAATCACTCGACAAGCACATGCTCGGCGGCGTGCGAATTGAAGCAGAGGGACATGTACTGGACGGCACGATACGCGCACGGCTAAGCGAATTGCGCAGGCAACTGGGAAAATAGGGGGACAAGGTGACTGGCGCTCGCAAAGATGAGATCACGGCCATTCTCAAGCAGCAGATAGAAGGCCTCAAGTACGACCTTGAAATGCAGGAAGTCGGCGTTGTTGTCGAGGTCGGGGACGGGATTGCCAGGGTGTACGGCTTAGAAGGCGCCATGGCTTCTGAGATTGTTGAATTTCCCAATGAGCTCTATGGATTGGTGCTGAATCTGGAAGAAGAATCCGTCGGCATTGCTTTGTTTGGTGATTCCGAGCGCGTCCAAGAAGGCGATGAGGTGCGGCGCACGAGACGCGTTCTCGAAACCCCTACAGGGGATAACATGCTCGGCCGCGTGGTCGATCCTCTTGGGACTCCGCTGGATGGCAAGGGCTCCATTGAAGGAACGGTCATGCGAAAGGCCGAGATTGTCGCACCGGGTGTCATTGATCGTCAGCCCGTCGATACGCCGCTGCAGACAGGACTCAAGGCCATTGATGCGATGACGCCGATTGGCCGCGGGCAGCGCGAACTGATCATCGGCGATCGGCGCACTGGAAAGACGGCCATCGCCGTGGACACGATCATCAACCAGAAGGGCAATGGCGTAGTCTGTGTGTATGTGGCCATCGGCCAGAAGACATCTACGGTTGCCCGCATCGTCGACACACTGACCAAGCATGGCGCCATGGAGTACACCATCGTAGTGGTGGCTGACGCCAACTCTCCTACGCCCATGCAGTACCTTGCACCCTATGCCGGATGCGCCATGGCCGAGCACTTTACCTATAGCGGCAAAGACGCCTTTGTGATCTACGACGACTTGTCCAAGCATGCCGTAGCCTATCGTGAATTGTCGCTACTGCTACGGCGCCCTCCTGGACGCGAAGCGTATCCGGGAGACATCTTCTACACCCATTCTCGATTGCTGGAACGTGCCGTCCGACTGTCTGAGGAACATGGAGGCGGATCCTTGACAGCATTTCCTCTCATCGAAACCAAGGGCGGAGACATCACGGCCTACATCCCGACGAATGTGATCAGTATTACAGATGGACAGATCTATCTGGAGACCGATCTGTTCAATCAAGGATTTCGCCCTGCAATGAACGTTGGCTATTCGGTGTCCCGAGTCGGAGGCGCAGCGCAGATCAAGGCCATGTCACAGATCGCTGGAGAGTTGCGCTTGGAGCTTTCCCAATATCGCGAACTGGAAGCCTTCGCCGAATTCTCGTCTGACTTGGATGACGAGTCCAAGGCCCAGCTGGCACGTGGCGATCGGTTGATGGAGATCCTAAAGCAGAAGCAGTATGCGCCCATGACCGTCGAGGAGCAGGTTGTCTCGCTGTATGTGGCCGTGGGAAATCATCTTGCGGATATCGACGTATCTGATGTCGGTCGCTTCGAAGAAGCATGGCTGCGTTTTGTGAAGGACGCACACGGTGAGATTCTTGAGACGATCCACACCGAGAAGAGGCTGACCGATGCGGTGCGCTCCCACCTCGACAAGGCCGTCGAGGAGTTTAAGGAACGGTTCGCAGGGTAGCAGGAGCACAGCCAGGCGCAGATGCGGTTGGTTGTAGGAGTAAATCGATGTCGCAGAACGTAAGGAGCCCTCGCGCGATCCAGGGATCGCGGAGCCGAATTGGCAATATCGAGAACATCGGGCCCCGATGGTCCGTGCGCCCTAGGAGTTAGCCGATGTCGCAGAACGTAAGGGCCATAAAGAGCCGAATTGGCAATATCGAGAACATCGGGCAGATTACCAAGGCCATGAATGCTATTGCCATGACCAAGGTCACGCGCATGAAGCGACGTCTGGCTGAAACACGGCCCTATATCAGGGAGCTGACAAGCTTTGCCCAGCGGTTGATGGGCCGATTGGTTGCTGACGAAGAAGCACATCCCTTCACGGTATCCAATGGATCTTCCGTTGTTGGCGTCATGGTGTTGAACGCCGATCGCGGCTTGTGTGGACGATACAAGGGTGAATTAAACCGCGAGTCTGAGAAGCTGGTAGGAGAGCATGGATCTGACGGTCGCCTGATCCTGGGCGGAGAGAAAGCGCGCGCCTACTACGCCCGCCGGGACACTCAGATCCTGGGGACATACGCCAATGTCTACGATGAGCCGACAGAAGCGATAGCCCACCGCATAGCCGATGATCTGATTGCTATGTATGTGCGCGGCGACGTGGGACGGATTGATCTTTTGTACATGCGCTTCGTGTCCGACCTATCTCAAAAACTCGTGGTCGAACCATTCCTGCCGATTTCGATCGATGCTGCAGAGAACGACGATCTGCTAGATCCCGAAGCCGACGTCATGCTTGATTACGCCTTACGTATGATGTTGAGGGCGACTTTGTATGCGGCGTTGATTGAAACCAAGACCTGCGAAGATGCGCTTCGGCGTCAAGCGATGAGGGCGGCCACGGATAACGCAGACGACCTGTTGAAGAGCCTGACGCGAGTCTACAACAAGGCACGCCAGCAAGCGATTACCAGAGAAATAGCCGACATTATCGGTGGTGCCGAGGCGCTACGAACAGAATAAACCTTGAGGAGTCATGCGATGGATGGACAACAATCAGTCGGCAGAATCACAGAGATTAAGGGGCCGGTCATTGATGCGCGATTTGAGAAGGGTCAGCTGCCTCGCGTGAACAACGCCCTTCGCATCCAGAGGGGGGACAAGGATCTCATCCTTGAAGTCGCCCAGCATCTGGGGGACGACGTCGTCCGAGCCATCGCCATGGATTCCACGGACGGGCTTTCACGGGGAACGCAAGTTATCAATACGGGAGGTCCTATCACGGTTCCCGTCGGCCTAGAGACTCTGGGGCGCATCATGAATATCGTGGGAGATTCGGTTGACGGATTGCCTATGCCTGAGGGCATCAAACGACGCTCGATTCACAGCAAAGCGCCAACACTGCTTGACCAAGAAACAGATACTGAAGTCTTCGAGACGGGAATCAAGTCGATTGACCTGGTTGCTCCTTTTCCAAAAGGAGGGAAGATTGGGCTGTTCGGCGGAGCTGGCGTTGGCAAGACGATTCTCATCATGGAGATGATCCGTTCCATCGCCTACGAACACGAGGGCTATTCTGTGTTCGCGGGTGTTGGCGAGCGCACACGTGAAGGCAACGACTTGTATCTGGAGATGAAGGAGGCCAACGTGCTCAAGAACACGGCCCTCATCTATGGCCAGATGAATGAGCCTCCAGGCGCCCGCTTCCGCGTGGCATTGACAGGCGTCACTGTGGCCGAGTACTTCCGCGATGAAGAAGAAACAGACGTGTTGCTGTTCATCGACAATATCTTCCGCTTCGCTCAAGCCGGAGCTGAAGTATCGGCCCTATTGGGGCGCATGCCTTCAGAGGTCGGCTACCAGCCGACGCTGGCCACAGAGATGGGCGAGCTTCAGGAACGAATCACCTCAACCAAGAAGGGGTCGATTACGTCTGTTCAAGCCGTGTATGTGCCTGCTGACGATCTGACAGACCCCGCCCCAGCGACGGTGTTCAGCCATCTTGATGCCTCGATCACGCTCTCTCGCGAGATTGTGGAGAAGGGCATCTATCCGGCCGTCGATCCGCTGCAGTCGAACTCGACCATGCTTGATCCCAACATCATCAGCCCAGAGCACTATCGGGTTGCACAAAAGACGCTGGGTGTCCTTCAGCGCTATGAAGATCTCAAAGACATCATCGCCATCATGGGCATGGATGAGTTATCCGAAGACGATCAGCTGACCGTGCGGCGAGCGCGCAAGGTCGAGAAGTTCATGTCTCAGCCGCTGTTTGTCGCAGAGACCTTCACCGGGAAAGCCGGAGCCTATGTGAAGCTGGAAGAGAGCGTCAAGGGCTTTGGAATGATTGTCGACGGCAAGGTCGATGACATTCCAGAGCAATCCTTCTACATGGTCGGCACCATTGACGAAGTGTTGGACCGAGGCAAGCGTACGGGGCATGCCGCGGCGGATGAATCAACCAGCGACACGTAGGCCTCTGCATCACGGACTCGAGGAGGCCTGCGCCATGGAGCGAGAGGGTGAATAGCGCAAGGCCCATCGCTTCGAACATGTTCCGCCAGCGATTGCTGATCGAAGCGTACTATCAAGTAGAGATCACGCACTGATCTACGCGCGCGAGACGATGGCTCTGTCTGATCCGATTGTGACATACGCGTTCTGATCGACGCACTCCTGGCGCTGAGGATCCTTGAATCTTCAGACGAGTGAGAGAGGAAACAGCGAATCCACAGCCCTCACACGTCAGCGGAATTGAGCACTTCCAGTGCGGGCAGGAGTGATTGAGTCACCACATGGCCAGCAGCAGGCAGCCCGATCAAGATGGCGGAGATGACGTCGTCTCGACTTGCTCCCTTGTCTAGTGCGGACTTGACGTGAAACGGAATGCCGCTTGATCGGCCTAACGCAGACAACACGGAGATGAAGGCAAGCTCGCTCGTCCTCTCATCCAATGAGCTTGCCTCTCTCAGCGATTGAACGAGTGTCATCCACGCCTTGGCGTGGTCTGGGGCCTCAGAACAGAAGGCCTGGAACGCTTCACTGATCAGGCTCTTGTCAAATGCCATTGCATCTCCTTTGCTGTCTCCCGAGGGACTGAGCTTCATGCCGGGAGCTGGGCCATTCTACGCCAGATGGACGGACTTGCCGGTCTGAAGAAGGACAGATCTTGTCAAACAGTTGAACAGGACATCGATGGATCGGTATGGTAGAGTTGGAATGATGAGCAGGTATGGGTGGGTGGGATGTGTGAGCTACGCGATGGTCCTTGTCTTCGCAGTGACAGGGGTCGCGGCGAGTGATGATCTATCTCTTGATCTTGACGCATCAGGATTTCTCGATGCACGGCTTTGTGGGCTCGCATTCTCTGCAACCATCGAAGGGGAAGGCTTCGTTGCAGGCACAGCCGATTGCGGCGATGAACAGATCAGCCTTGCCTCGGAGAGTACGGTCTATGGCGTTGGCTTCTACAATATCCTTAGTCAGGGGGCCAAGGCATGGCTCCTTTCAGTCGCCTCTGGGATGTCATCAGACGAGCAGGACTTCAGTGTCCGATCCTTGGCCTTTATTGCTCGTCAGACCCTCACACCCCTTAAGTCAGGGGACATCTTCGAGGGAGTTCATCACACCGTCATTCAGATGGGAGGCATGGTTCATATCTACTGGGGGCGCTTCTCAGGGACGCTTGCCGGAGGGATCTCTCTTGCAGGGACTGGGGGGGGGCTCCAGCTCACAGGCAGTGGCGTCTTCCATCTTTCCGGAGAGAGAATCGAGGGCGCTTGCGCAGCCGATTTGCCAACATCCATTCCTCTAGATGACCCCGAGCTTCCTGCCGACTTCTTGCGTGCCATTGCCGAGGCGTTCCACTGAGCCTTGAGACGCCTCACATGAGGCGCCCGAACCAATCTTCACGTCGAATACGGCTCTACGGACGTTCTTGAGCAAGCACATTAGCAAACCCGACGTGAGTCTGACCCACAGATCCATTCATCACAGCGGCCACCCCGGTTCTTCCGGCGGGGAACTACGTATCGGTGATGGTGTAGTGTTCCATCCCAGTAACGAAGACGGTGAAATTGCAGCCGTTGGCGACGATCCGAATGTGGTTCGTCACGGATACGCCATGGATCTCATAGGACACCATCCATGGCCAGAGCGTTGTGAATTGGCCTCCCCTATACACTGTCGAACGCTGCCCCTCCCGTTTCCCGATATCAAGAAGCTGTAGTAGTTGTTCTCATCGACCACTCGGGAGCTAATGCCGTAGCCGGTGTCAGTAGGCTCACTGACCTGCTCTGCATCGATGTCAAGAATGAAGTCCGTAACGGCTCCATGTGATCTCTCAAACTCAGCAGCATCTGGTGAGGAACCCTCACCACAACCTTCTGCCGATGAGATTGAGATTCCTGCTGTAGGCGTTTGCCTGCAGGCGTGCGATGGGGCAATCTAGTTTGAATCTGCCCGAGGAGGAATCACCATGCTTGTTGGCAAGGCAATTATCCTGCGCCCCTTTCGCCGCAACGATCTTGATGGACTGTATGATCTAGATGCTGACATACGAGAGAGAGGCGAGTTCTGGCCTCTTGGCTGTCTCTCTGAGCCTCGCTGGCTTAAACGGTTTGATGAGACGAGTTGGTGGACTGAGGAGTTCAAGGTCTTCCTGATCACAGATCGGGCAGGCCGCCGCCTCGGACAGGTCAATGTCTACAAGGCTTCGCACAGTCATGAGGGATGGGAGCTTGGCTATCGCATCTACCGTCCTGACGATCGCGGCAAGGGATACACGACCGAGGCGGTCCGACTATGCACGGCGTATCTATTTGGGCGCGAACCTATTGAACGCATCCAGATCCTGCTCGATCCGCGCAACGCAGGATCCCGCGCAGTGGCTGAAAACGCTGGCTACCGGCTGGAAGGAACGCTGCGGCACGCGCATTTTGATCGAGGAGAGCATCGTGACCTGCTCCAGTTCTCGATCATCCGGAAGGAAGCTCCGATCCTGTCCGACCTTCTTGCGCCCCTAGACGAAGAGACATAGCGACGGCCGGATGGGATCCATTTCAATCCGCGGCGTTGGAGGTCTACTAGTCCCTCCTAGAAGTAGACGGCACCGAGGATGATGTCCTCCGCACGGAGAATCAGGTCTTCGCCCTCAACGGTTCGATCCAATGGAGAAGGATTGCAGCCACCACGTACAACGTTGATCTGATCGGCCGGGAATTGACTCCCACAGTTGTTGCAGACCATGATTTGCCCATTCTGACTATAGCCCTTCAGCGAGCGATAGCAGACATCGCAGGCGTTAAACGCCGCCCTAACCACACCGTCTGCGCTCTTGAGCACAAAGAACTCGATCGGCTGGCTGTCATACATGGCGGTGTAGTAATGCGCGGCGTAGTCGTCAAATGTATCCAGAGGCATACGAACCATTCCCAACGCATCAGCTTCGACAAGTGGATAGGGATCATGGCCTTGTGTGGCGGCCACAGGAGCTAAGATGGGTGGGGAGAGTGTCTCAGTTGGGTCTTCGCTTCCCTGCAACAGCATACTCGCAGCAATGGCACCGACGGCCACCACAAGAATGGTCGCGCCGAGAGTTGTCCTTTTCTGTCTAGTCAATGGATTTGCCTCCTACGGCAAGGATTCGTGTAGGAAGAGTATAACTGGACACATGGGTCCAGTATGAACGAGATGTGTGTTTTCGTTCCCCAGTAGCACCGATGGTGCTAATCCCTCGAGGCTTCAGGGTGTGCTTGGCTCCAGCGTGTGTCACGGATTCCTCACTCTCTCCGACAATCAGAATGGCTGTTCCTTCATCTGACAGGGCATCTGAAGCTGTCACCGTGTAGCCAATCCATCTGATCTGTGATTGCCATGGCCACAGGGATAAGGGTGATGTACACGGCCGTGTTTGGATTCCGGTTGACCACATGGTTATGGAGGGCAACAGGGTCCTCTGCCAGGCCAGCGAGGAACGTAGCCCAATCGGCTAGCGGACAGCGGCTGTTGGCGGCATCAAGATGCTCGCCGTCTCAAGCTTGTTCTCGATATCGATAGATCCAGAGTAGAGGATCTTAGGATCAAAGCCGTACGGATCAAGGCTCTCGGCGAAACCTGCAAGGGCGCGACCCAGAGAAGTGGCGGCATCAAGGGCCATCGATAGCGGCGCTTCGGCCGATGCCAACGCCGGCCCCAGCGAAAGGAGGATCGATAGAACGACGAGCAACCTGAGAATGCAAGCCAACTTGCCGGCCCTGGAGATCGCCGTGCCTGCTTGGCTCTCTATAGTAGAACAGTTTAGAAAGTACAGGAAAGCGGGGCAACAGGAAGGTCTCCTGGTCTGGAGGCCTTCGCGTAGTCCCAGGACGGCCCTCTCTCAAATCTCCTTGCCCATGTCGAATGCTGGCCCAAGCGCCTTGCCTATTGCGTAGTAGGCGGCCTCTCCTGTGGAGAAGACGGGGGGATTTAGCCTCTCAATGGACAAGCGCTCGTCGCTTCCGAGAATGGTAACATCTGCCTTGACATCTAGGATTTCTCCGACGAAGAGCGTATGTAGGCCGATCTTCAGTGTGTGGATGAGATTGCACTCCAGATTCAAGGGGAATTCCTCGACAAGCGGAGCATCCACAAGCTCGGACCTGGTGGCAGTTAGACCAGATGCTGCGAATTTGTCCACGTCACGGCCAGATGCGATGCCGAAGTAGTCGGCCATCTTCACCTGCGCAGCCGACGGAACGTTCACAGTGAACGCCTTTCGTTCGACGATTGCCCCGTAGGTGTATGTCGCTTCTCGAAGAGAAACGCACACACAAGGAGGCCGCGAGCAGCAAATGCCACCCCATGCGACGGTCATCCCATTCTCTCTGCCGTTGCGATCGTAGGTTGCCACGATCCAGACGGGCGCGGGCAAGGCGAGCGTCTTGGCTCCAAGCGATGTCTTCATGTGTCCTCCCGGTGCTCCCATAGTCTTTGAGTCGCATTGTAGCGTAGGATGAGACCAAACCTCGTGATGGGATCCTGCATTCAACCATGAGGTCACGGTATCTTCACACGAAGACTCTGACGTGATTGTCCTGTTGGGCGCGGGAGGTTGTGGATGAAGACTAGAAGGGGCAAGGGGCGCTGGATCTGCTGGCTGTCGATTGCCGTGTTGGCGCTTGTCGCTCCTGGTATCCTGGGAGAAGAACCAATCTGTGATTGCGCTCGTGCGGGAGTGCTTGCTTTCAGTTCAGTGCGCGATGGCAATTCGGACATCTACGTTATCCATGCCGACGGAACGAATCTCCTCCGAGTGACCGCGCAGGAAACGCGAGAACTTGAGCCCTGCTGGTCTCCCGACGGGAGCATGATTGCCTATCAATCTCAGCGGCCTTCTTGGGTCATTTATGCAGCAAACGCTGATGGGACAAACGAACTCCAAGTTACGAATGGGTTGAGTTGGAGCCCATCTTGGTCTCCAGATGGAGAGGCGATTGCCTATTCCGCAGGCGCTGCGATCCACCAAGTGTCTCTCGTAAGTGGAGCGGCGGAACTGCTGACCCAAGGAGGCACCTGCGGCCGACCTAACTGGTCTCCAGATGGACAATCTATTGCCTTTCACTCCACGCGATCTGGCAACAACGAGATCTACATCCTGCGATTGGAGGAGGGTGAACTGAAGGCGATCACAAACCATGCTGCTCGCGACTTCCTGGCAAGCTGGTCGCCCGATGGGCAGCGATTGGCATTCGCGTCCGATCGTGATGGTGACTTGGACATCTATACGATCGGTGTAGATGGAACCGATCTCCTCCAGCTGACAAACAACGACACTGATGACCTGCTGCCAGCCTGGTCTCCAGACGGGAAGTGGATTGCCTTTGTTTCTGAAAGGGACGGCAATGCGGAGATCTACCTCATGCAGCCAGACGGTTCGTGCGGGATTCGCCTCACTGTCAATCCTGGCGAGGACATGTATCCGTCGTGGAAGCCAATCGCAGAGGCAGCAGATGAACCGCCAGCATCGCCGCCGTCTGGCCCCTGATCAAGACGGCGGAATGGCGAAGGAAGACGGCTCTAGATATACATACGTGGCCCCGTCCTGCCAAAGGTCAACAACTCATCAACATGAACAGCCCGAAGAGCTTGAAGGAGCAGGTCAACTTGTGTGAGGACACCGATGATCCCTTCTTCATGCCCTTTATGGCTAGAGGGGTCTCTCTCCGAATCGCCTGTCGGCTACCTTGAGCGCTAGAATAGCGGCAGGAGATGATTCCCATGATCCGAGGGGTTCGCGACGTGTTGGCGGGGCGGCCGACGATTGAAGGTGCAGGCGTGCATCTGCGTCGCGTATTTGGCAGTGCGCACGTTCCTCGATTCGATCCGTTCTTGCTGCTCGATGATTTTCGATCTTCTCATCCCGACGACTTTGTGGCCGGGTTCCCATGGCATCCACATCGAGGAATCGAGACGATCACCTACATGCTTGAAGGCAGTGTAGAACATGCAGACAGCCTCAAGAATGTGGGTATCATCGGCCCCAGCGACGTGCAGTGGATGACGGCAGGCGCCGGCATCATTCATCAAGAGATGCCCATGGCCGATGCCAGCGGGCGCATGGGTGGATTCCAGCTCTGGGCCAATCTACCCGCAGCTCAAAAGATGATGCCGCCGCGCTACCGCGAGGTGCAAAGCGCCAACATTCCCGAAGTCGAACACAAGTCAGGTGCACGCATTCGCATCATCTGCGGACAGGTCGACGGCGTGCGTGGCCCAATCGCCGACATCGTCACCGAGCCCGAGTACTTGGACATTGCTATCCCAGCAGGAGCAGCGTTTGAACATGCGATGCCGCGAGCATTTACTGCGCTGGCCTACGTATTCCAAGGCTCGGCTCGATTCGGTCTCGATGCAGAAGATCTCGTTACCTCGGAGCATCTGGTGGCTTTCGACGAAGGTGATACCGTGCAGATCCGCGCTGGAGACGACGGCGCCCGCCTTCTCTTGCTCTCTGGTCGCCCTATCGGAGAACCGATCGCCTGGGGCGGCCCGATTGTGATGAACACCGAAGACGAGCTTCTTACAGCGTTCTCCCAATACCGCGAAGGGACGTTCCTGACGCGGGCTGGATAGAAGCCCCATTGACTGGCTGTGAGATCTTGGCTAACGCCTCCTGATGCCTGAATGAGGGCGCTACCTCAATGGATCACACCGCAAACTGAAGTTCGTAGAGCTGCCGATAGAGCCCGCCCTCAGCAAGTAACTCTTGATGATCTCCCTGCTCGACGATGCGCCCGGCATCGAGGACGAAGATTTGGTCGGCATGCTCGATGGTTGATAGGCGATGGGCAATCGCCACGGTCGTTCGGCCTTTCATGAGCACGTCAAGGGCCGCCTGAACTTGGCTTTCAGATTCCGAGTCGAGCGCCGATGTTGCCTCGTCAAGTAGCAGGATAGGCGCGTCTTTGAGAAGAGCTCGTGCAATGGCAATTCGTTGGCGTTGTCCTCCAGACAGCTTTGTGCCTTGCTCGCCGACTTGGGTCTGATATCCATCGGGCTGCTGCAGGATGAAGTCATGAGCATGGGCGGCTGTGGCCGCAGCCATGATCTCATCATGCGTCGCGCCCTCTCTTCCGTAGCCGATGTTCGCTTCGATCGTTCCGCTGAATAGATATGCATTCTGAGGTACGTAGGCCGTTCGCTCGCGAAGCACGTGCAGGGAGCGTTCTGTAACCGAGATTCCCTCAATCTGAAGCTCTCCATCTCTGGGGGCATAGAAGCCGAGGAGAAGTTTCAAGAGCGTGCTCTTCCCTCCTCCACTGGGGCCGACGAGTGCGGCGATGGAGCCCTTCTGCACACGTAGAGACACGCCCCTCAATACCTCTTCGCTATCTGTGTAGGCGAATGAGACAGCGTGTAGAGAGAGTGATGCCTCCGATGGAATGGAAGGCTCTGGAGGGGCTCCTGCACTTCGTATCTCTTCTTCAGGAAGACCAAGGACGTCGAGGACGCGTTGTCCTCCTGCCAAGCCACGTTGAATTCCGGTCAGGAATTGACCGATGTAATTGAACAAGAAGCTAGCATTTCCTTGAAGATGGACGATGGCCCAAACCGAACCGATCAATAGATGTCCTCTTGCGAAGAGAATCAGTCCGATAGCCAGCGTCCCAAACCTTTGAGCCCAGTCAAGGAGTCCCTGAATCGCCTCAAACGCGGCTTGTGACCGTGCGTGAGCGATGGTCCTCTGTGCTGCATCGCCTGACGCTGCGGCGTAATGGCCGTGAATCTTGGCCTCCAATCGGAACATACGTGTGACCGCAATCCCCGCCAAGAGGTCTGACAACCGCTCGGTCATGGTTGCTACGGAAGCCTGTAGGTTCTCGCTCCGCTTGCGGAGGATGCCGGCAAAGCGTGTGCTGGCGGCAAACGACGCCAGCCCGATACCAAGAGCCACGAATCCCAACCTCCATTCGAGGACGAAGATGGCACCCAATCCAATGGATCCCTGCCCGATGGCGTGGGCAAACGAAGTCATGGTTCCAAGGAACATTTGCCACAGCGTTTGCACATCGTTGGTGGCTCTTGAGATGAGATCGCCACTGTGATGCGCCTCGAGTTGGGCCATGGGAAGTCGCGTGATTTTAGAGAACAGGCCGACGCGAACGGATGTTAGAGTCTGGCAAGTCGCACGAGAAATAGCATACCGGGCGAAGCATACTGCGGGCATCCCGAGAACGAACGTTGCCAAGGCAAGAATCGCACCACGCAGGAGAAGAGAGAAATCTCCAACAAGTGCGGCATTCAGCACGTCTTTGAAGACAAACCCCATCACGAGATTAAAACAGAACGCAAGGACGAGGCCTACAACGATGACGCCGAGGAGGTACGCCCAAATCTGGCGCTCCATGAGGGACAGAACACGCACCAATCGACTGTTCTTCATTTTAGGCATCATGACGAACCTCCGACTGTGATCGCGCTTTCATCCCTTATTGCCTGCCTTTCGACGAATTGGCGATAGAGTTCGTCTTGCGCAATGAGCTGCGCGTGCGTTCCCCGTGCGCGGATGCTTCCGTTATCGACCACGAGAATCTCGTCTACGCCACGCAACGACGAGAGGCGATGAGAGATGATGACCACGGTCTTATCTACCATCAGACGAGTGAGCGTATCGAGAACCTCGGCTTCTGATTGTGTATCCAGAGCCGCCGTGGGCTCGTCGAGTAACATGATCGGCGCATCTTTTAAGATCATGCGTGCCAGGCAGATGCGCTGCTTCTGTCCGCCGGACAACCGATTGCCCAGCTCGCCTGCTTGGGTGTCGTATCCCTCGGGCAGAGAGGCGATGAAGTCATGCGCATTCGCTGCATGAGCGGCGGCAACGATGTCGTCCTGTGTTGCGTCTTTACGTCCGTAGGCGATGTTCTCGCCGATGGATGTCGGGAACAGGAATGGATCTTGAGCCATCCACGAGACGTTCGATCGCAAAGACGCCAGGTCAGCGGACTGGAGAGACTGTCCAAATACGCGGACGTCTCCGTCAGTAGGCTTGATCCATCCACAGAGAAGCTTGAGGATGGTCGTTTTGCCGCATCCACTTGATCCAACCAAGGCAACCGTCCTGCACCGTTCAATACGAAGCGTTAGGGCATCGAGTACGCGTCCGTTGCCGTTGTAGCTGAAGGAGACGGCGTCAAAGACGATGGGATCCTCTCCGGTTCGTGGAATGACGATCCGTCCGCCCGATCGTTCAGGCGGATGATCGAGAATCTCGTAGGTGCGTTTCAGCGCGGGTGCGACCTCGCGCATCTCCCGAATCCACGACAGGAAGGACTCCAAAGGAAGAAACACAGGCCAAATCAACCAATTAACCGCCAGCAATCCTCCCACTGTGATCTCGCCGCGGAATGCCAACAGCCCTCCATAGATCGGAACAAGCAGTTGGGGAATATAGCGCAGCGTGAGGAATGGAATGAAGGATAAGATGTTGCGAACACGATTTCTCATGTCATGCCGCTCGACATCCTCTGCCTGCTTTCTGAAACGGACTCCAAGGATGTTCTGGAGGTTGAATGCGCGAACAATCGATGCCCCCCGAATCGCATCCTGAAGCGAGGCGTTGGCTTCGGCCAGAGCTTCCATCTTCTTCCCTGAGTGCGTCTGCATCGGACGAATAACACGCTCAAAGATCAGCACAGAGAGGGGCATCGAGCCACACACGACCAGGGTCAATTTGGGACTGATGAGCAGCATGAACAGCAGGCCACCAATGAGTTGGAGGGGTTGATGAATGTAGTCAGGCACGCGCTTGAACAACGACGTGGTCTGATCGAGATCGTTGTTCAACCTTGAGACAAGATCACCGGAGTGATAGCCCTCGAGCGTCGGCATGGGCAATGCCTGAATGTGTCGGGTGATGCGGTTTCTCATGTCACGAATGGCCAGAGCGCTGATCGTGGTGACCGAGAGGTGCTTCTTGTAGGCCGCACCGATCTCCAGGAGCGCAAATGCGAAGGATCCAGCCACCAGCCATGCGAACACGTCAAACTCACCAGCAACGGCGGCGTCTGTCAATCGTCTAAGGAAGTAGGGCCCTGCGAACGAAACGACGGCCACGACAGTTGTCGAGACGATCGCGCGTAGGAGAAGTGCGCGATGGGCACCAAGGAACGCAAGCGTTCGACGTACAAGAAACCAGGGAATGGGCTCGATCTTCTTCGACATACTCACTCGAACTCCTCTCTGTCTAAGGGGCGTCATGTACAACGTCTGTGGACATCAATCTGTTGGCTATGAGTGGCTGCAAACAAGAAGACGGTTCATCCAACGTATCGGTGCAAACCACCAAGGGCCTGATTCATGCGAAACACCGATGGAGTCAGACAGTGCCCTCACTTCGTCCTGAACGTCGGGCGATGCGTGCACGTCGAATCTGTGCGAGCATGGTTCCACAAGCGACGAACGCCAGTCCGACGATCTGCAGTGTTCCTAGCGATTCACGCAGGAAGAGCCAGGCAAGGATCGCGATCTGGATCAGCATGGTGTTGTTGATGACGCTTGACTCTGTTGCAGACAGCGATCGCAAGGAGTAATTCCACAGTGTGAATGCCAATGCCGTATTCACCACAGCCAACCACGCCGCAATGGCCCAGCCCTTGAGAGTCAAAACGGGAACCCCCTGAGTTACGAGTCCGCTGCCTAGAAGGATAAGGGCACCGATCCCCATGCTGATGGCTGTCACGACGAGGGGATGTGCGACTTTCCGGCGATTGATCGATCGGCCAAGCAGCGATGACGCGCTGTTTGCTAGCAGCGTGATCCCAGCCAGCGCGAATCCAAGAGCGCTGCCGGTGATGGATGAGGCGGGGAGGAAGTAGATGAGCGCGCCTGCAAGGACGAGAACGATGCCTCCCCACTGAACCCATCCAGGACGCTCTTTGAGTGCGAACAAGCTTGCCACGGCGACGAGGATTGGCGAGAAGCTGAGGATCAGGCTGAAGGGGATCGCATCGAGATGTTGAAGGGTGAGAAACTGCCCTCCTTGGGTCAGTGCATAGAAGATGACGCCGAGCAGCGCCAGCCAGGCCCAGTTCTTGAGCGAGAGACGGCGGACGTCCTGTCGATGTCTCCACAGACCGGGAAGCAAGACGACAAACGCTAGGCCGTAGCGAAGTCCAGCGAAGGGTAGCGAGGGGATCTCGTCAAGCCCCTGCTTGATGAGTACCCAGGACGTCGACCAAAGAAAGGTCACCAACAAGGCTTGGAGGATCGATCAAACGTGATTGGATCGTGGCATAGGCACCCCTTTTGCACGGTGGCTCGTGCGGTAGTGCCGCCTAATCCCTCCCGGTTCTTATCCGATAAGGTGCTACGCTCGATGGCTTGTGTGACGCTCGGTTCAGGCCTGGGATGCAGCGGAACCCTAGTCACTCAGGTCGGCTGAATCATTCTCCTTGAAAGGCACTGCGAGGTCAAAGCAACTGCGTGCGATTCTCCCTTCCGCTATCAGGCAAGAAGGTTGCCTGATGCAATCTCAACAACGCGGCCGCCCACGTCAATCGAGAAAGCGTCGCCTGAAAGGCTGGCGCGGATGAAGATCTCTGACGGCCGGTCGATTTCGTATCCCTGGCCCACACAGATGTCGATCGCCTCGCTTTCCAAGCAGCGATGGTGCAGTAGGTATGCTGCCAGACAACCACTGCCGCTTCCTGTTGCCGGATCTTCCAGAATCCCGAGATAGGGCACGAAGACGCGGGTGGCAAGATCCTGTAGGCTGGTGTAGCCGTCAAGGCAGAAGACGAGGAGACCCTTTGCCCAAACCGTCTGGCTCCATGCTGCATACTGATCCAGATCGACGCGTGCTTTCCTGAGAGCATCGAGGCTCCTCACGGGAACGATTGTGAATGGCAGGCCTGTCGTCACCTGGGAGATGGGCCATCGCGGATCAAGGGCATCTTGATCGAGCCCGATCACCGAAGCCATGGTCTTGGGATCTATTCCATGTTCAAGCCGCGGCTGGTTCTGGCGCATCCACAAGACATCGTCGCCAACACTCGGACAGCAGACCGGGATCTGGCCGACCTTCAGGTTGAGGACAACCCGGTCGACAGGTTGGCGAATCACGTATTGACGAAGGATGTAGGCGGTTCCCAGCGCGGGGTGGCCTGCGAAATCGACCTCAGCCTTGGGCGTGAAGATGCGGACAGGATAACCGCCGTTGACCGGCTCCTGCTCCATAATGAACGTTGTTTCAGAAAAGCCAAATTCCGCTGCGACCTGCTGCATCTCATCAGATGGCATGCTTCCATCATGAAGAACCGTCGCCAGCTGATTGCCCGAATGCTTGCCTATAGCGAATACGTCGGTCATGAAGAAACGAAGTTCGGCCATGCTTCCTCCTTCTCTTGTGCTCTGGGTGGCTCGAAGAACTGCGTTGCCCTACGCTAGCTTGATCACCGTCTCTGCAACACGCACTCCAAGGAGTTTCGCGTCTTCTAGTCCCTTCTCGGTTGGATCTCCAGCTAGAGCAGCACCGTAATGTCCGCCCGTTTCTAGTGGATCTCCAACGATGATCATGCCATAGATCATCAAGGCCTGAAGAATCGACAACAGCGTCGTCTCTTTGCCTCCACTGTGATGATTGCCTGAGGTAAACGCCGCACCGATCTTGTCCACCGTGTGTTTTCGGGTCGTGATGAATCGATCAAAGACGCCCTTCAGTTGCGCTGACATCGTCCCGAAGTAAACGGGCGAGCCAGCGATGATGCCATCACTCTGGAGGAAATCGTCTTCTGTTACTTCTTCTGTCGTGCGAAGGAGCGCCTGCACGCCGTGCACTTGCGTTACGCCGTCGGCAATGGCCTCAGCCATGGCCTGGGTTCGACCTGTTCTTGAATAATAGAGAATGAGAATTTGCATCAGTGCCTCCATTTGGCTACCCCTCTCCGCGGGCTACGCGAAGACCTGTGTCTCTAAGATTGGTTGTGATCCATCCCGTCTCCTTTGTGAGAAGTGCGGAGAGAACCTGTGCGAAGTTCTCGCAAGATGCGTCTTGGAGTGTTTCGCGGCGAGCAGGGGGAAGTCTGTTCCACTTGGCATCAAGGAAGGTGTACCACTCCTGAAGCTCTTCGTCGG
>SPBW01000217.1 GCA_004525685.1 Candidatus Atribacteria bacterium | reverse complement strand
TCCATTGAGTACGTATTGAGTTTCGCTCTCGCGAAACTCATAATTTGGATCTTACAACTCAACCACTACCTGCTGCCAACACTGGATGTTCCCCCTTGGGGAACTCCAGCGAACCCTAGGGTTCGCGATCCTTTCGGATCCGTTCAGTTCGTATTGAGTTTCGCGAGAGCGAAACTCATGCTGCTTTGTTGCACAGCGTGGTGATTCTACCCATTGGAGACGCAAATGAAAATGGTGCTACGTCCCCCATCCATCAGGATGTTTGGGAACTCGCTGTAGCGAGGTCCTTGGAGTTGGCTGAAGAATCAGTCTCCTCTTGGAGAGTATGCCCCGAGAACTCTAAGACGAGCCCGCAGGATCAAGAGAAGACGTCGCACAATCACTACGCCGACTGATCACCATTCGCCAGGACGTTTTCGCCTTGCGAAAACTCCAACGAGCCCCGCAGGGCTCGCGAACTCAAGACGAGCCCTCAGAATACACCCGCCAGAGTTTCCGAGAAGCGGAAACTCAAAGCAACTCAATGCTTTGCATTGAGTTGCCGGTGGCGGAGGGACGGGGATTCGAACCCCGAGGGCGTTGCCGCCTTGCCGCTTTTCGAGAGCGGTTCCTTGCCGTTCGGTCATCCCTCCGTCGGGAATGTTAGAGTGTCCCTTCTCTTTGATCAAGGATGCTGCTAACTCCAGGAGCTGGTCTATGAACGGCAACTCGTAGAATTGCATGGGCGCTCTAGCGATGGCGAGTCATCGCACGGAATGGCTTCGCACTAGCACTCACTTCTCGTATTCGGAAGATGTTCGGCGCTTCGCGCTGAACTCCAACGTGCTGCCGCACGCGGCAGTACGCGGCCTCTGCGGGGAAAGCCGTGGTCCTTCAAGCAGGCAAGAATCAGGAACCTGGCCGCAGCGTGACGGTGTACTCGCCGGTCCCCGGTTCGGATCGAGTGATGACGATGCGAATGCGAGACGTGTCGACGTCCGGCGTGAGCGCAATCGAGTTCTCAAAAACAGCGGATGTCCAGCCTGTGCTTGTTTCAGAAGCAATGGCCGTTCGGAATTCCGAGCCCGAATCCCCTGCGAACACGATCAGCATCGGGACCGTGCTCCCAGGCGTAATCTCAAGGATATCGATGCCATAGGAATGGGCGATGCGCAGATCTGCCCCGATGGGATCGTCCTCAAAGTTCGGGATGTACTCCGATGTATTGGTCGCGTTGACTGTCTCGATCGTCTGTTCGACGCCTTCCCATGTGGACTGGACGACAACCGGGGGAATTTGTGCAGGGTTGCGCGTTCTCGTCCACCAACCGCTCCCCTCGGCTTCAGGAACGAGCGTGGCTAGGACGTCTGAGTCAGGCACATCCGAAATCGCCAGAGACAGTGCGAAGTCAGCCCAGACGTCAAAGAATGTTAGGTCTTGAAACGACAACGCGTGGTCGATGGCAAAACGGCCATCATAGCGTGCACTTGAATCCATGAGCTGAAGCAGCGCTTCGCTTCCGAATCGATCCAGGAAGTACACCCAGAAGATGCCGCCGTCATACGAGCGTTCGAAAAAAGCCATTCCATCGGGAGCAAGGAGAAGATCCAGCGCTGGACCCAAGTAGTCATTGGCTGTCGGGACGACAAGCTCCTGAATCGCCGTTGCGTGCGGCTCGACGAACGAAAGTTCTGAGACATCGCCATCTCCCTGAAGACTGTGGTAGTCCTGGATGACGTGGAATAATTCGTGCGCGCATGTGCTGGCCACCAAGTCCTCTAGTGAAGAAGCGACATAAGCGTAGGAGAGATAGTCCTCCATGATGCTCTCTGAGGTGATCTCAATGATGGGGACCCAGGCCCCCATCTCGTCCTCAAGGAGATACTCAGCACCCAATTCGCCAGCATCGGTTTCGAGTATTTCTACCTCGATGATGCCAGGGAAGAGTTCGAACCCCGCAGCCATGTAGTAGGTATAGGCCGACTCCAAGTACCCCTCGACGAGCTGAGCATAGCTGCCAGATGAGGCGCCGAATTGTGTCTCATACGTGATTGCGAAATGCTCGGATGTTCGTTGTCGGGGAGCGGCAACCCCAATGACATGCGATGCTACAGTCAGAAGGGCGATGACGAGGACAATCCTCTGAGCTCGGCGGCCGTCAGTGCGCCACCTCATGGAGCGGATTGACTAGAGCCAATCACATACATCACGATGACCAAGGCAGCGACACCCAGAAGTCCAAGCCACCACGGAAACGCATCAGGCTCCTCCACCAGCGTCATGTCAGGTGTAATCGTATTCCAAATGGGTGTCGAGTCATCTGGCGCTGTTGTGGAAGGCGTTGCTGGAAGCGCAATCGAGCAACTGCTGCAGGCCCCGATCACAAGCGGAGATGCCGAGACAATCTCCGGTGTGGACAGGAAGTGATCGCCCATCCACTCTCGTGGTACGGCGCGCAGGCTGCTTCCATGCAGGGCGATGGCGCGCAATGAGGTGACAGGAATGTCGATCGATCCTGCTCTGGAGCCTCTATCTAGGGTTAGACGCTCGTCAATGCCGAGGAACGCCGAGTAGGGGCCAATGATGACGCCCGTATCGGTCTCAATCACCAAGCGAGGGAAGTCGAAGGAAATCTGGCGAATGGACTCCAATGCAATGTTGTACTGCTGCATCGGGCCAACGACCGTGACTTCGTCAGGTGCACGCAGCTGAATGATGGGAGCCAATCCTGTCAGCGTGCCATCGGCGATGCCCCCTAGATTCGTCAGAACAGTGGCTTGGGTGGCTGTGGCTCCAAACGCGAATCCAGAAACCATCAGAAGGGTCACGAAGCAAACAAGCAGCGTAGACTTTCGGGGAATGTCCATGGGTACAGCACCTCCAATTCGGCGATTGATCTGATCGACCATACTCCTTTACAGGCGTTTTTGTCAACGCGAACCCACGGAGAGGTAAAGCCTCTCCGTGGGTTCGTTGGAGTTTCCGAGCACCAGCTCGGAAACGTCCTGGGATTTGGCCCTGACAAGGAGTTTGGCGTAGCCAAACTCGACACAAACTCGGGAATTCACAGAGTTCCCGAGTTCGCAGACTCCTGATGAGTTCCTTCGGAGTTTGGGAACTCGTCCATGACGAGTTCCCAAACATCCAGGGTTGGTGCGCGCGAACCCACGGAGAGGCTTTACCTCTCCGTGGGTTCGTTGGAGTTTCCGAGCTGGTGCTCGGAAACGTCCTGGATGGCGAGCCAGAGAGCTTTCTGTGTCCGCGAACGCGAAGCGTTCGCGAACCCGAACTGGATCGGCGACTGTTCGGGTTCATTGGAGTTTCCGAGCACCAGCTCGGAAACATCCAGGGTTGGTGCGCGCGAACCCGAACTGGATCGGCGACTGTTCGGGTTCGTTGGAGTTTCCGAGCTGGTGCTCGGAAACGTCCAGGTTGGCGAGCCAAGGGACCTTTTGTGTCCGCCGCGAGGTTTGGCGTAGCCAAACTCGACACGAACTCGGGAACTCGCGAACCCGAACCGGGTCTGATGA
>SPBW01000151.1 GCA_004525685.1 Candidatus Atribacteria bacterium | reverse complement strand
GCAGTAGCGCGTCTGGCAACACGGACAGCGGTGGTGTAGGATAGATCCCGTCGACGCCTATCAACCTGTTGTCTCATCTCGATCACCCATCGATGACGCACTTTCCCTCCCTGGAATTGGAGGATTTATGACCCTTAACCTACCTCATGGATATCGGGCGCGGGCTGCTTCGGAGCCCGATATTCCTGAACTGGCGGCATTGGATGCCGCTCATACGAGACATGCCGTAGGCAGCGTTCTGCGTACGGAGAATGAGATCCGAATCGAGTGGAAGTCGCCTACATTCGACTCCGACACGGACTCTCAGGTTGTGCTTGATGAAGACGGGCGGATTGTTGGGTGGTGTGAAGTCTACGACTTTGCGCCCCATACAAGGCTTCAAAGTCGGCTGCGCGTCGAGCCCACACTCGTGGGTCCAGACGTCGCTGCGTGGCTGATTGCCTGGTCTGTAGAGCGAGCGCGGCAAGCTGTGTCCAAGGCTGTTGCGGGCGAACGCATCATTCTGACGCAAGGCGCTTATCAAGGCACACCAGAGCTGGCCTCCTTTCTTGAGGATTCAGGGTTCTCTTATGTGCGAAGCTTCTTGCGGATGAGGATCGAGATGACCTCGCTTCCCGCTGCGCCCATCTGGCCAAGCGGAATTGCCGTGCGTTCGATGATTGCTGGCGTCGACGATCATGCAGCTGTCGCTGCGATTCGTGATGCATTCCAGGATCATTGGGGCCACGTCGACACATCGTTTGAAGAGGATCTGGAAGAGTGGAAGCAGTGGATTCACGAGGACGAAGACTTCGATACGGATCTGTGGTTCCTGGCAATGGATGGGGAGGAAATGGCTGGATTCTGTCAGTGCTACCCCGTTGTCGGAGATGATCCCAAGGTTGGACTGGTTGACGAATTGGGTGTGCGCAGGCCGTGGCGCGGACGGGGCATTGCGACTGCCCTGTTGCAGCATGCGTTCCGCGCCTTCTATCAACGAGGAAAGCCCATCGTAGAGCTTGGCGTTGACTCCCAGAGTCCGACAGGCGCGACGCGGCTCTATGAGAAAGCAGGCATGGCCGCGAGTTGGACCAACAACGTTTACGAGCTTGAACTTCGTGGTGGAAGCGCCGCCTGATCAAGAACCGCCCTAGAAGTGCGGGCCGCACTCTGCGCGTTGCCGACCGGCTATGCGGAAGCGAGCGCTGACTCCATGAACAGGCTCTCGTAGTGTTCCTTCAGGAAATCGACAATCTGCTGCACTGTGAACTCGGGTGTGCCAACCTCTGAAAGGGGGATCGGCTCCGCGAAGCGGATGCGTATGGGGCCACGATAGACCACGGCATTCTTGACGCGGGAAATGGGGCCATTTTGGATATGGGCATAGATGCGCTTGTTGGAGCAGTTCTCCTCACGGAACGGCAGCAGATAGACCGTGCGATCGCCTGATGACTCCTGCAATTGCTTCACGAGCGATCCGATGCCAGCGTACCACTTCCGATCCTTCGCCTTGCCGCCTCCGCCAGGGCAGATGATGGCGCTTCCTCCTTGACGGATGTAGTTTGCTCCAGCGATCAGACTGGCTCGATTGCCTTCTCGGATGTCTTCTGGAGAAGGCATGTCGTGCACCAGCGAAATAAGACGATAGACCAACGCTCGTTGCCACCCACTACGCCGCCACTCGGTCCATGACCGCGTGAGGGGAACCTCCATGGGGAACGAGGCGGCTCCCATCGTTGGCAGTAGATTGCATACGTACTTGGTGGAGAAGAAGCGGAAGTCTGGGCGATTCACACAGGCAGCAGTTAGGAAGGGTGTGAACAACGACGGATGATTCCCGAAGAAGATCACGGACTCGTTCTCGGCGATTTCTCGGATCGACTCAGGGAGATTGCACTGCCAGGGAATGGAAACGGACTCAAAGAATTGCTGGCATCCTGTGTGAAGACCGTGCTGCGCCATGGATGCCTCTAGCCGGGCGGCCATCGCCAGGAATCGGCGGACGGGGTAGACGTTCTCGAATAGGGGAAGGGTCGCGCCCAAAAATCGGGAGGTCTTTCTCGACTCGACATAGGCATCATGAAGCTGCTTGGCATCACCTTGTGAATACGCGATACGAAGAGCTTCGAGAGAATCCCGGAAACCGCAGCGTTCTGAGTCTGGTTTCAATGATGCCCCTTGTGGATCAGAGAAGCTGCTTAATCGTCGCCAATCGAGGGGCGAACGGCAACTCGACATCGCCGGATGCTAGTCGTTCTTCGAGTGCTTGTCGGACTTGGACTCTGTACTGGATTTGGAGTCTTCGCCAGATTTCGATTCTGTGCTGGGCTTGGAATCGCTTGAATCTCTAGAGTCTCTGGAGTCACCCGAGTCCGAAGATGACTCTCTCTCGCTTGATCCCCTGGTGCCGGCCTTGGATTTCTTGTCGGCGCGATCGGTCTTGTAGTAACCGCTGCCCTTGAATTGAATCGCGACGCGGGGCATTTGGCGCTCTAGGTCTGTCCCCTTACACTTGGGGCAGGCCACTTCGTCACTGTTGCTGTCAAAATGTAAGTAGCGGAACTCGTGTCCGCAGTTCCTGCATTCGTATCGATAAAACGGCATCTTCCCAAAACTCCTTCTGTGCTTGTCACGCGAGAGAACGAAAACGGCGACTGCAAACATAACGAAGCCAATGCTCCGCGTCAAGGTGTGAGTTCAACATGGCGAGGGATTGCGTAGCAACGATCTCGCTCATAGATGCGATGGATATTGGCGTGCCGCGTGTGCTCGCGGAAGCTCTCGATTCTATAAAGTTGCAGTCGCAAAGGCTTCCACCGCTTCTGTACGTACGCTTGATCCCCCGGTTGGCCTGCAATGACGCCGTCAAATCGATACCAGAACGTGGGTCGAGCTGGTACTCATGATTCAGCTGATCGACATCCATGCTTGCGTCTGTGTACAGGCGAGTGGCACTGGTTAGGCTCTGGACGTCCCAATGGAATGCAGCGCGCACCTTGCCCCTACACTTGAACGTATCGAAAGCATGAAGAAGCAACGCCAGGCCCAACTGGCGCTTGCGCCAAACGCGCAGAGCAATCAGCGTCTGGATGTATCCGGTTGCCGAATCCATGCGGGATTCGTGCGTGCAGAAGAAGATGCTGACACGATCACAGAGGCCGTCGGCACACACTGTGCGCAGCGATCGGACGACGTCGACGAACCGACAACATGCAGAGTCCTGTCGCGACTGAAGGACAGTTAGGCACATGATCTTGCTGCATTCGAAGGGCATGGCGTATACTGACTTCGACACAGGGCGAGCTATGCACGCTCGCTGGAAGGAGTGAAGAACCGTGCCGAAGGGTCGTTCGGTTTCAGGAAGAGAACGAATCGCCAAATACCTTGTTGTCGGAATGATGGCCGCAGCTGCAATCATGATCATGGGTTTCGTTCTCCTTGCAGAAGAAGATGACGGTCCCGAACTTGCACCGCAGTTCATCCTTCCCAATCTCGACGGTACAGAAGTTTCACTTGAACAGTACTTGGGCAGTGTGGTCATCCTGGACTTCTGGGCGTCGTGGTGCCTGCCGTGCGTTCGATGGCTACCCGGGATCCATGCGTTGCAGGAGACCTACGCTGATCAGGGCGTCGTTTTGCTCCTCTTGTGCTTCGACAAGAGAGACAGCGATGCACGCGAGTATCTTCTTGATCATGGATACACAACTGAGAATGTTCTATGGGGATCGCTGAATGCCGCACGAGAGGTGAAGGACCTGTTTGGAATCGAAGCCGTGACGCACGCCTTTGTCATTGATCGAGACGGATACATCCGCTACTCCGGGCATCCAGAGAAACTAACGGCTGAGGTGATTGAGCCCTGGCTGGTGACGGAGTCGAAGTGAACCCTCCGTAGGGGCATCGCTGCCCCTACGCATCAGGCGAAAAGAGTTGGGACCACAATGTGCGCTTTCTTTCGCATGCTCCCTCTCGCTTGCCGTCGTTTAGACGCCCGTGCCGCTATTCAGAGAAGCGTCAGCAGCAGTTGCCTCGCCGGGCCTGGCGATTCGGAACCCCATCCGTAGCCGACTGGGCGGCCACCCGTGTCTGCGCCCGGATACGCGACTACTGGCGGCATCGTACCCCCACCGCCCGCTGCGCACCACACGGTACGAACCGGTAGTTGGTCCGTGCGGATTCGTCATGGGCTTATCGGTGTAGTAGTTCTCATCCCAGTAGTCCCAGCACCACTCCCAGACGTTGCCCGCCGTATCGTAGAGTCCATACGCGTTGGGGGGGAAGCTTCCGACCGGGCTAGTGTAGGGGAATTCGCCCACGGCGTAGTCTGGATGATGGCCGCTGGTCGTATTGACGTCATACGCTAGGTCCGTATTGCTCTTGTAGTTGGCGCGCGATTGGTCGATCGTGTCTGTGTCGCTCCACGGGAAACGTTGACCCTCCGCGCCTCCGCGTGCCGCCCTCTCCCATTCGGCATCTGTTGGCAGCCGATAGCCATTGGCAGTCCAGTCACAGGTCCAATCGTCGAAATCGTAGCATGGTGTCAGCCCTTCCATCTCGCTGAGGAAGTTGCAGAAAGCAACCGCGCCGTACCATGAGACCTCGACACAGGGATAACCGGATCCCTTGGCATCCTTTATGCTGAAAACACCTCTGTTCCATGTGATTCGACATTGTGCTTCAGTCATGTGCAGAAGCGTTCTTGGATCCCCGAAGGCATTCTCCGGCCCGTCCTCGGATACGGTGATTCTATCGTTTTCGTAGGCCCACTGGAGGGCTCGAACCATCTCGTCGTTCGTGACCTCATAGCGCCCGATGTAGTAGGAACTTAGGGTCACCGAGTGTTGGGGACGTTCGTCGCCGCAGCCCTCTGCTAAGGCATCTCCCATCAAGAAACTTCCTGAAGGAATGAGTGCCATTCGGGCCATCGTATCGGATGGCTCCGTGTCATTCTCCCCCATCGTTTGTAACCCCACCATCCCGAGAACGACAAGCACGACAACCAATATCATCACTCGACGCGACCGCATACCTCAGTCCCCCTTTTCGGACGCACTGCCTACGATTACGCACCATTCGGACCAGCCTTGGCTCGCGCAGAGATCATGACTTGTCAGACTTCTGTCAGCGTTCAGCCTGCCGTGTGCGCCAAATGCATTTTCCAATCTAGTCTATCAAGGCTCACGAATCAAGACAAGATCTAGCAGACGCGTGAGTCTGCGGCTCCTTGTGTTACCGATCGTAGCTGG
>SPBW01000170.1 GCA_004525685.1 Candidatus Atribacteria bacterium | reverse complement strand
GTTGGTGGTGGCGCCGGTCTCTCGCTCGGCCCAGTTCAGATTACAGCAAATGCTGGCTACAGCGGAGGGCTGGGCATCCATGCTGTACTAAGTGCCGGCCTGGGGTGGCCAGCGTTTCAAATGACGGCCGTGGCCATGCTGGACAACACCGGTATGGGGATCGAATCAACAGCGCAGCTTGCACTGGGGAATCTGATCCTCTCAGCTGTCGGGCAATTTGGCGGAGGTAGCCTCAGCCTGGAGATCGGTGCAGACATCCCGATGGGAGAATTGGCAACGTCCATTTCCGTCGCCTTCGACAATGCGACGGGTTTGTCGTGGGCTGAAGCCAGATTCGAGTGGCCCTTGTAGAGCTTCTTGTGCGCGGATGACGCAACCGTCATCCGCGCACATCCACCAATCGTCATGCCATGCTTTCTTTAGATTTCCTGACACGCGAGCAGCAGCAGGACATCGTCGCTCATCCTGTCTGCGCCTTGTAATGCACATCTCTTGTCGTTTTCCCTGTATCCTCCTACACTGCAGAGGCTGTGCCGAGGAGGCAGTGTATGGCGTATGAGATGTCTGTGAGCGTCCACGACGAGTTCATTCACGTGATTCTTGTGGGCAGAGACACGTTGCTCGCGGCAAAGGAGTACTGGTCAAAGATCGCGGGGATTCTTCGAGCCAATCCCCAGCGCAAACTCTTGATGGAGGAGCATCTCGTCGGACCTGTTCCAGATGGGGACATTCACGAATGGAGTGAGTTTATGCGAACACTGGGCATACCTCCCGGAACGAAGACTGCGTTCTGCTATCTCAAAGAGCGCGCCTCTGAGTATCGGTTCGTTGAGACGCTGCTCATCAATCGCGGATTCATCACCAAGATCTTCGAGGATGTTGATGATGCGAGAGCGTGGCTATTGGACAACGGAGCGATTCCCTAGCGCAATACGCCAAGTCATGTTGCCTAGAACCCGTCCGGTTCATCGGTCCGAGCATCCTTAACTCTGAGCCTAGCCCCGTTTCTTGGTCACGGCCTTCCAGACCATTTGAACTGTCAACATACTGGCGAGGCCTATGAACCTGAACCCTACGAGAATGCGTCGCAACCATCGTCCGACGCCAGTGGGATTGGATATCAACAGGGGTTGAACGAGAATCTGCTCCTTCCCCATTCCCCTCACCTTCATTCGTGCCCAGGGATCGGTAATTGAGATTAGGCCGTGCCACACTCGCTCGTCCTCCTCTCCGTAACGATTGGCGATCACTGTCCACGCATCGTAGAATGCGCCCATCAACTGATTCAGCCGCAGGCTGGTCCCATAATCAGCAAGGCTTGCCAGCACCACGTCCACACGTTCGCGGCGAATGGCCCTCATCAGCTCGAAACTGCGGGCGTCGGCACAGATCAGTACAGCTACCTTCACGCCATCAAGGGTCACCGTCGTCAGCTTGCGATCTCCAGGCGAGAAGACCTTGTTGCGGATCCAGAACTTGCGGTGCTTGGCAATCATCTCACCCTCAGGCGAGATGACCAGTTGCGTGTTGTACAGCCTACCGTCTGCTTTCTCGGACAACCCGAACGAAATCGCTACGTCATGGGCTTTCGCCAGCTCGGCGAAGAACGCCGAACTGGGTCCGGGGACGGGCTCGGCGATGGAGTCATGGTAGGCTTGCGTCTCGCCGTCCTTGTAGAACCACCCGAGGATCGTCTCGCCAAAGAGGATGAGCCGGACATCGGGATGATCGCGCTTTGTCTCCTCGACGATCCGCTTCATACGATCCCGACTGATCTGGGGATTCAAGTCAGGAGTCATGGCCACTGTGGCTATCGTTAGAACTCTCGTAGCGTTGATTAATCTCTTCATGCGTCTCCTTCGCCCAGCAAAGCCGTCTTCGAATGACACCATTCCGCATTTCGAATGGTCATCGTGGCGCGTTCGTATAACAATGTTACACCACCATTCCATGCACATCACCTTGCCTCAACTCGATACCTCCTCGAACTTTGATCCCAAGACACTCGCTACGACAGGGATGGAGAAGTACGATCACCTTCGTGAAGAGGAGATCAAACTCAGAATGGATCTCGAAGTGACAAACTCGAACTACCGTTGGTTCATGTTGGCGCTCTCGGGCGCCACAGCGACGCTTGCGGTGGCTGCGCCGTCCATGGCCATGCCCGTGCTCTTCTCGGAGATTGCCGACGATCTACACCTGAGCCTCGTTCAGATCGGCGCGGTTTGGGGCACAGTCTCGTTTGCGGGCCTGTTCGCGGGTTTGGCTGGCGGCATGCTTGGCGACCGCTTCGGAACCAAGCGGACGTTGACGGTCGCATGCCTTCTGCTCGGGCTGGCAGGAGCGTCCCGAGGCTTGTCCAATGGCTTGCTGGCGATGACCGTGACCGTCTTTCTCAGCGGGCTCGTATCAGCAACGATCCCGATGAATCTGCATAAGGTTTGCGCCACTTGGTTCTCCGGAAAGCAGTTGGGTAAGGCCAATGCCGTGATCTCGGGCGGGATGGCCCTCGGCTTCATGATCGGGTCTCTCATCAGCGCAACCATCCTCTCACCGTGGCTTGGCGGCTGGAGAAACGTCCTGTTCTTCTATGGCGGCATCGCCGTCTTGATGAGCGTCCCATGGGCATTCACGGAGACCGCGACGTCTGAACAGGAACGTCTGGCACGAGGGCGTCACGGCCCCTCAATCCGGCAGACGTTCTCTCACGTAGCGCGCCTCCGAGACGTGTGGATCCTAGGCATCGCCCTGCTTGGCGTCGGTGGCGGCGTTCAAGGGCTGCTTGGATACTTGCCCCTCTATCTGCGGGGCATTGAGTGGTCGGCGTCACGCGCCGACGCAACCCTCGCTAGCTTTCATGCTATCAGCTTGATTGCCGTCATCCCGCTTGCTTGGCTGTCCGATCGTCTCGGTTCGAGGAAGCAGCTTCTGGTCGCTGCGACACTGATCGCGGCGGCCGGAATTGGCCTGCTCTCGATCGTCGAGGGTGCCGTCATCTGGGTTGCCGTTCTCATGGCCGGCGCAGTCCGTGATGGCTACATGGCCGTATTCATGACGACGGTGACAGAGCTGAAGGGTGTCGGGGCAGCCTACGCGGGGACAGCCATCGGATTGGCCATGACGCTATCTCGAGTTGGCGGATTGATCGCTCCCCCTCTCGGCAACGGCCTTGCCCGATTCGGCGCACGGACGCCCTTCATCCTATGGGCGGCCATGACATTGCTTGGCCTTGCCGTGCTGAGCCTTGCCCGACGCAGAAGAACACGGGCGGAGACTGTTGGCTCCGCCTGATCTATAGGCGTCTCAATAAAGGAGTGGGGCATGCGGCGCTCGGCTACCCTTCCCTCGCAAAAGCAGCGAGGCATCCCGTTTGCGTGCATCAAGAGTTCTGTCGCTGCTATCGGACGACGGGAGCCGAACTTCCAGGCAACTCGCCCGAGACGAGTTACCTGAGCAGCCGCTGACATATCCAATAGAGCGTTCAATCCCATAACCCTGCTATCCATACGATGTGCGAGATTTACTTCACAGGGCGTAGAGCAAGGATTAGACTGGAAGGGAGCCTTGTTGCGCGCCCAGCCAAGATCTTCAGCGGAACGACCCGGCGGCCCAAGGTTGTGTTCCAGGAGGTGGCCTGTGATCCGAAGATTTCGTACCCAGTCAATCTTCATCCTTGCGCTGATGTTGCTGCTGGGGGTGGAGTGCGTCGCCGACTACCCGGACTGTAGTTGGAACTGCACTGCCAACGATGTCGCGGTCGAGAAAGCCTACGTGGTCTCCGCACCATCCTGCACAGCCGGCGCGACGGTCAACGCTTCGCTACGCATCGTGTTCCGAAACCGCACCAACACCAATCGGGTCGCTGTCAGAATGCTCGGCGATCTCTACGTCAACAATCAGCGCGTGCGATCCTTCAACGAGTGCGTGCTGGGCACGATGCCTCCCGGAGTCAGCGATGTGCTGTTGGCCAGTGTAAGTTTCCCGTGCGGAGCGTCGTTGGAACTCCGTAACATCATCGTGTCATGGACGGCAGGGCAAGAGAGTTGCTCCGATCAGCCGAAGTGCGCCGACCGGGTGGCCAAATGCTGGGGCGGAGCCACGGGCGCCAGCGTGCCGGTCGAAGGAACACCCATCCTCGCTGCTTTCTCGTCCAACTCCCCAGTCTGCTTGGGAACGGTCATGACGTTCGTCCCTCAAGCATCCGGGGGAACGCCTCCGTACAGCACACTCTGGACCTTTGGTGAAGGGACATCCTCCAGTTCTGTCAGCCAACCCACCTACACCTACGCGGCTGCGGGCACGTTCTCCGTGACTCTCAAGGTGACCGACAGCTCCGGGGTGTCCGCTTCAACGACCGGAGGCGTGACCGTCTACCCGCTTCCGGTGGCCACGGCCTCCAATAGCGGCCCATATCCTGAAGGAGCCACCCTCCTGCTTTCGGCAAGCGGCGGTGTGGCGTTCGCATGGACGGGACCGAACGGCTTCTCTAGCACATCGCAGAATCCGACGATTGCCGGGGCAAGTCCATCGAGTGCAGGAACCTACACTGTGACGGTGACCGGTGGCACGGGATGTTCCAGCAAGGCCTCAACATCCGTCGTCGTGCTGGTCAATCGGGCTCCGACGGCGGGATCCTCGGCCACGACGCTTTCCGAAGACACATCGGCCGGCATCAGCTTGCTGGGGACGGATCCTGACGGGGACATTCTGACGTATCGGGTGGTGACGCCGCC
>SPBW01000029.1 GCA_004525685.1 Candidatus Atribacteria bacterium | reverse complement strand
TTGAATGAGGTAAAGATGTTCTCTACATTCATCCGCCCACCCCCGATTTTTCCAATGTCTCCAACTTGGCTACCGCCTTGACCACGCCGTCAATGATGGCTTCAGGACGCGAAGGGCACCCCGGCACGTAGACATCGACAGGGATCACTTCATCGATCGGGCCGACGACGTTGTACGACTCGTAGAAGACGCCGGACGTTGAGCCGCAGCCGCCGACAACAATGACTGCCTTGGGATCGGGTACCTGCTCATAGATCCGCTTGAGCCGCGGCAGCATCGGCTTGGTCACCGGACCGGTGACCAGCAAGACGTCTGCATGGCGGGGCGTACCCGTGAGCATGATTCCGAATCTTTCCACATCGTATCGTGGCGTGAGTGCTGCCACGATTTCGATATCACAACCGTTACATGACCCTGTGGCAACGTGGAACACCCACAGCGCCCGCTTAAAAGAACGTGGTAGTGCCATGTCGCTCACCTAGCCAATACGAGAATAACGAACACCAATCCCAGCACCCCAATGAACCATGCTGCATAGTCCGAGAGGATACCGGTATGCCATGCCTTCACGCGCCTGTAATAGGCGGACAGTCCATCGACCATCCCCCAGTACAGGTGATCTCCACGAACGTGGAGTCCACCAGACGCTTCGGGCTCATCGTTACCAGACAAGAAGACCTTCGTCTGTCCTGTCCCACGCTTGTAGCCCTTGTTGCCAAATGAACGCACAATGAAGGACACCACCAGGATGCCAACGAAAAGCAAGGCCCAGGCAATGGGATTCCACACGCCGAAGCCGGAAGATAGTCCACTCATCGCTAGCCTCCCAGTACCGCGTTGATGTACGCATCACGTCCGAGCCAGAGCGCCTTGGCTGCCGGCGTCACGATGTGGTCGACGAAGAATCCGGGGAACAACCCGAATACGATGATGACCAACACCAGTGCCGCCATTGGCACCATCATGCCTGGCGAAGGATCGGAAACGTGGGCCGATGCATTCGATCGAGGTCCCAAGAATGCTGCCTGGAACGCCTTCACAAATACAGCCAACAACATAATGCTCGACAGAACGGCAATGACAGCCAGGAACGGGCTCAGCTTGAACGATGCTTCGTAGATCAAGAACTTGGAAGCAAAGCCATTGAACGGAGGAACGCCAGCCAGGGCGACTGCGCCGATGGCAAAGAAGATGCTCGTCCATTTCATTTGATGGCCGAGACCGCCCATCTGATTGAGATCCCGTGTTCCGGCTGCTCGAATCACAGCACCGGAAGCAAAGAACAAGAGGCCTACGCAAGCGGCATCATTGAGCATATGGAAGATGCCTCCTTGCATGGCAACCAAACCATATTCCGGCTTGGTGGCCATCACGGCCAGTCCAACACCGACACCCAGAAGCATGTAGCCGATCTGGGACACGGCACCAAACGCGACCAGCCGTTTGAGGTCACTCTGAATGAGTGCCATGGTGACGCCGACGAAAATCGTCAACAGCGCAAGAACGATGAGGATCCACCCCATGGTGCCTGTGCTGACGGTCACGCCGTAGAGCGTAAACAGGATGCGAAATAGTCCATAAAGACTGGCCTGTGAATTCGCGACCAGAATCGCCGACATCGGTGCCGGCGCTTCGCCATACGCGTCAGGTGCCCACATATGCATGGGGACCGCCCCTGCCTTCATAGCCAAACCCGTCAACAAGAGCCCTAGGGCAATCATGTCTGTCAGGCTGCCTTGAAGGCTGTTGGCCAGAGCGGCGATGTTTAGGTGTCCGTATTGGCCGTACAAGAGGCCGATGGCAAGCAGGACGAACAAGCCGGACAGCGTGTACATGGCCATGACTTTAAAACCAGCTTCCTGTGACTGTTTCCGCCATACCCGGAAGCCAACAAGACTGGCTGCGGCAATGGAGGTGATTTCCAGGAACACGAAGAAGTTGAACATGTCGCCCGTCATCACCATGCCGAATATGCCAGCAGTCAGGAGGAGGAACAGACTGAAGTACAGGTCGCCGCCGGATCGTTCCCTCCAATACGAGAAGCTAAAGAAGGCACTGGTAAGGGCGATCAAGGCCGTAATCAGCCCCATGAACGCGCTCATGCCATCGACCTCGAACAGGATGCGGATCGGCACTTGCCCGCCAGAGAGCGGGAATGTGAAGGTTCCGCCGCCCAGTTCGTAGACTGTCGGAACGCCACCTGCTCCGAACACGCTAACGGCGAGTAATGAAGCCAGCCCCGCCACGGCAAGAACGATCAATCCAACAAATGTATTCCGCGCTCCTTTGCCGAGCTTGCCGATCAGGGGCGTTGCGAACGCTCCCAAGAGAGGCAAGGCAATGAGGAGAACGGGGGCATGCAATGTCAGTGCGGTCATCCCTTCAGCTCCTTCACTTTTCGAACATCGAGGGTGCCGTAGTGACGATGAATAAACACGGCAAACGAAAGCAAGAGAGCCGTGGTCGCCAGTCCGATGACGATACTCGTCAGCGTCAGGGCCTGCGGAGTGGGCAGAACCATCTTCTGAGCCTCCGGCGCGAACGTGTAGATGGGTGAGATCCCGTCTGTTCGGTATCCGAGAGTGACCAGGAAAAGGTTCACGCCTGTCTCAATCAGCGTGATTCCAATCACGAGTTTGATCAGGTTCCGCTTGAACAAGAACGTATAGAGCCCGAACAAGACGAGCAACGCGGCAACAACAAACGGGAGGTTCCCAATATTCATTCGGTCTCCTCCTTCCGAGATCCGACAAGCATGATGATCACGATTGCAGCAATGCCGGTCATGACCTTCAGTCCGACGGCCCAATTCATCAGAGGCACGAGGCCTCCTGCTGCGAATACGCCAGCATTGGATCCAGTGGGGACCGAGGCACCGAACAAGAATCCGCCGGAGTTGGCAAACAGGTTGTAGAAGAAGGCCGTTCCAATGCCCAGGAACGCGAGCGCCAGGAACGACAGTGCGCCGACTTCTTCCATCGTCTGCAGCCAGTGCAGATTGAGGCGTCCCTTGAGCCCTGTAGAGCCAAAAGCTACAAGCAGCAATGCAAATGCGCTTGCGACCACTGCACCACCCTGGAATCCTCCGCCTGGGGAAAGATGCCCGTGCATGATGACATAGAACCCGAACAGGATGATCAAGCCATACACGAATCGGGTAACCGTACGTACGATGATTGACATTCCGTTGTTCTTCATCGTTCGTCCTCCCGAGGCTTCCGGAATAGAGCTAGAATGCCGACAACGGCTGCGAACAGCACAGTGGCTTCGCCCAGCGTGTCAAATCCGCGGTAGTCGAACACCACGGCTGTGACGACATTGTTGACAGCGACTTCTCTCTGCGTATTCGCGATGTAATAGTCATCCATGTCGGCGATCTGAGGCTCACCAAAAGGTCGCATGTCGGCAACGCCAAGAAGAAGGAATGCGCCGACAAACAAGAACGCGACGAAGAGTGCTACCTTTCTCATTCCTCCTCCTTTCGGGCCGTGCGTCGAATGGCGATGATGTAGATCGCCGTTGTTAGCGCAGCTCCGATGCCAGCTTCTGCAATAGCCACGTCCGGCGCCTGCAACAAGTAGAACTCAAGGGCGACCAGCAAGCTGGCAGCCGCAAGAGCGAGTACTGATGAGAGCAGGTCTTTGAACCAAACGGCCAAGGCAGCCCCGATCACGATGAGTACGAGCACGACGACATGAAGGATGCTTTGTACGATCATGATTGATCCTCCAGTTTGTCTACGACGGCACCGACCGGCTTGATTCCACTGCGGTACGCCGCGCGGGCGATGGCATGCGATCCCGTCGGGTTGGTCACCAATAGTGCGATCAAGGCGATGATGACGTGAATGGCCAGCGTATTGTATTGCGCTCCTCCACGGGCGAATCCATAGACAATTACACCCAGGGCGGTGAACAGCGAGCCGAAGGTCGTGCATTTGGTCGCGCCGTGAAGGCGCGTATAGATGTCGGGAAAACGAAGGAGTGCGATTGCACCCAGTCCGTTGAACAAGACCCCGATCCCAAGCAGGACATAAAGGAGTATGTTCATTGCAGTTCCCCCTCCAAGTAGCGAGCGACATACAGCGTTCCGACAAACGACAGCAGCGCGTAGATGATGGCAACGTCAACAAAGACGACCTGATCAAAGGCCGCTCCCAAGACGATCATCGAAGCAACAACCAACGTATTGAGTGTGTCCAGCCCGACGACGCGGTCGCCGACAGTCGGACCCAGTCCGATTCTTAGAAGGCTGAACAGCACGAAGAACGCGAAGCAGGCCGCGACGATGAAGAACACCATCGGTTCGATGATCATTCCGCGATCCTCCTTGCCCAGTCAGGGAATGATCCACAGACCGCCTTCGCGGACGGATCCGTCTCCTTGACGTTGATCCAATGCACGAACAGATCTCCGCTCTCCTCATCCACATCGACGGACAGCGTGCCAGGCGTTAGCGTAATCGAGTTTGCCAGCAAGGTGATCCCGAAGTCGGTCGTCAGCCCGGGGCTGATACGAACGATTCCAGGACGAATCTTGCCAGTAATGACTCGATAGGCAACGTCGAGATTGGCCTTGGCCATGGCCCAGAGAAACGGTCCGATCAAATAGACAAGAAACAGCAACCAGCGAAGAGGATTCAGCATACGAAGCGAACTCTTCTTGCCTTGTCGTTTGTGATCGAACGCGACGCGTCCGGCGATGGCTCCGACGATGAGGGAAAGGACTGCGCCCGAAATCCATTCCTCGATGCTCCATGCTCCAATCGTTCCGCTGCCAAAGGTCAGCGAAAGATAGAAGATGAATGCAACGATGGCAGTGACAAAGAATGCAAGCATTCCCACCCTCCCGATACAACGATTCTCGACGGTTGGTGCGTGAGCACGCGAGTTTTCCGCCGAGCCGCCGAATGGTACCCGAGGGTTCGGGGCAGTTGCAAGTGTGAAAGTCAATTCCCTAGCTTGGTAGAGAGCTTCGGGATAGGTCGTTACTCTACTTCAATAGGAATGCTTAACGTGTCCGACGCGCCAGAGTCATCAGTCACGGTTAGAGATACCGTGATCGATCCCGGTGTCGGGAAGAAGTGTTCGGCGAAAGCCGTGTCGGCATCTCTAGATCCATCGTTATTGAAGTCCCAGGAGTAGGCAACGATTTCGCCATCGAAATCCCAGGATAACGTGCCATTGAACAGAACCAGCTCGCCTGCAGTGGGATGAGACGGCATATACGAGAAGTCGGCAACCGGAGGTTGGAACGAGGAAGGTGGCGAGGGTGGCAAAGCTGCCTTGAATTCAACAAGAACGACCTGGGTGAACGTGTCGGAGCCGTCTGAGTCATCTGTGACGGTGAGAGAGACGTTGTATGTTCCAGCATCCGCGAAGACGTGCTCTGCGAAACCCTCTGTGGAATCGATGAGCGTATCACCATCGAAATCCCAAGCATAGGCGATAATCTCTCCATCAGGGTCTGTTGACACCAGACCGTTGAACAGCACCAACTCTCCTGCCGATGGCTCAGTTGGCGAGAACTCGAAGTCAGCCAGCGGCAGCAACGAGACTGCTGGAGGTTGTGCGACAACCTGTGCCTGGACGTCAATCTGGAGCGTCAGCGTGTCAGCACCTCCCGCATTGTCCGTCACAGTTAGGGATGCATCGTATGAACCCACTGCAATGTAGGTATATTCCGCTATCGCGGCCGTCGAATCGGCCGATCCGTCACCGTCAAAATCCCATCTGTAGGTTGCGATTCGCCCATCAAGATCTGTGGACAGTGTCCCATTGAATAACACAAGGCTCCCCGTCTGAGGATTGGCGGGCGAGTACTCGAAATCGGCAATGGGAGGGATTTGTGTTACAGGGGCTGGCACGGGTGCGACGGGTCCTCCATCTCCAATCACAACTTGCAGCGTGATCGTATCAGAGCTACCTGAGTCATCCGTGACTGTCAGCGATACGGGATAGATTCCATCATCGGGGTATCTGTGGTCGACAATGGCTGCGTGAGAATCTTCCACGCCATCTGCATCAAAGTCCCAGGAGAACGAGACAATCCGTCCATCAAGATCTGATGACAGTGTTCCATTGAACAGGATGATGGCTCCTGCGTCTGGATTGGCTGGCAGGTACGCGAAGTCGGCTATTGGAGGCACGACTCCCGGAATGACTGGCTGCACGTCAGTCTGGGGAAGGGGCTGGTCTCCAGGCTGCTCGACGGGCTGGGGGGCGCCGGCCACAGTCACGGATCGTGTAATTGTGTCCGTGTTTCCATCGTTGTCTGTCACAGTTAGGGTGATGCTGAAGGTGCCTGCCTCGCCAAACGAAGTCTGTGCAAGGGGGGATGAGGAGTCGATTACGCCATCGCTGCCAAAATCCCAGGCAAAGGCGACAATGACACCATCAAGATCCAGTGAGGACGTGCCATTGAGTGTGATCTGCACCCCCGGCGCAGGCGCGGTCGGCGAGAACTGGAAATCGGCGATGGGAAGTGCAGCGGATGATGGGGCAGTGGAGGGAGGCTGCGCGGCACCGGAAATGACGATGGGGTAGCTCACCGAATCCGTATTCCCGCCATCATCTGTGACACGCAGTGAAACCTGGACTGTGCCGGGGGTGAGGAAGATGTGCGAAGCGACGGATGCTGTGGCATCAGGCTCTCCATCTTCATTGAAGTCCCAGACATAGGCCGTAATCGCGCCGTCGAAGTCTGATGAACTGGAGCCATTGAACAGGACTGTCTCTCCAGTCTTCGGCCCTGCAGGCATGTAGAAGAACTCGGCGATCGGAGGCTGGAATGACACGTTGGTTGTTATGGCCTGCGAGACGGTGACCGAAGTGATGACCGTGTCTTCATTGCCCGAGTCGTCTGTCACTGTGAGCGCAACATCGAAGTTTCCAGGCTGCTGGAAAGTGAAGCTGGCCATGGATTGGGTCGAATCGATGATGCGGTCACTATTGAAGTCCCAACCATACGAAACGATCGTTCCATCGAAGTCGAATGAATCCGTGCCATCGAAGGCAACGGCCATCCCCGCAACGACCGCTGTGGGAGCATAGGTGAAGTCCGCTGTGGGAGGTTGGAGGGTGATGATGACCTCCCGCTCTTTGACGAATCCGCCCCATGAGATCGGGGCAGGCGGTTGCGCTGCGATCACGATGTCGATGCTCTGTGCCGTTGTGAACTCAAAGCGCTCTGGGAGCGAATTGGCGTCTACAGACAGCGTGTACGATCCCGGAAGAATGTCGGTCATCGAGAAGTTCCCAGACAGATCCGTGATTGCGTCGACGATGCTTCCATCTGCGCTTGACTGAAGGGTCACGCGCACCTGGGAGAACCCGCCCTCATCAGCGTCTCTCATGCCATCCTTGCTCGAATCCTCGAATACCTCGCCTGTCAGTACAGAGACGGGCGCGAGTGCGACATCGATCCAGATCGTCACTCCAGCAATGACTTCCACAGGAATGGGCGCTCCAGCGGCGGCGTCAAGAGGAAGCTCTTCTGCGCTGAGCCCGACACTGCCAGGATAGAAGGGAGGGAAGCGGAAGTAGCCGTCGGCATCTGTGGATACCTTGGATTGCCCCGCTCCGATGACAATTGTGCCTGCCGGATCGTCATTTAAACCGTAGAGGCCATCACCGTCGCGATCGATGAACGCGCGCCCTTCAATACGTCCCTTGGTAACCAAGAACGGAAGGGGAAGGGCCACGTTGGCATTGAAAGCGATTCCCCATCCAAAACCGATCGCGCTTGAATCATGACGATCCCAGGATATCGATCCATCAAACACGATGTCGAGATCGTCTGTGAACTGAATGTAGAGCGATGCGGACAGATCAAAATCATCGAGTGTGTTTCGGAAGGTGATCGAGGCCTCATGGAGCGCAGTCTCAGGACGGAAACGCAACGAGAAGTCTGAGGATGAGGAAAGCGGCGTGTCTGTAACGACGTTTAGGCTTTGATTCTCAGTCATCTGGAAGAACAAGTAGAAGTCGTCGACAGACAGACCAACACCTTGAGCATACGTTGTCGATCGCACATGCGATCCGAGGACATGATCCATTTGCTCAAGAACCTTACCTGAGAGCGAATAGGGGAAGGGGCCGCCCGTCTCTGTCATGCTGGCGGAGAAGAGGGTCGACAGATCGCTCTTCAGGGACAGGTCTGCATATCGATCCCACGAGAAATCGATTGTTGTGGACAAGGTTGGGCCATCTTCCAGAGGTGTGGTACTGAGATTGAAGCCCAAGTCATCTTGGATTCGCGTCTGCTCCAACGGATCGCGCACGACATTGTCCCATTCATGGGACAATGAGGCGCTCAGAGACAGCGCATCCAGTCTGAGACGCTGAGAGACCTCGATTCCTGCAGAATCGGCGCGCTGTCCGGGAAAGTATGTCCCTACAGAGAATGCGCTCCCGCTGAAGAAATAGACTGAAGCATCGATGGTGGTATTGAAGAAGAGGGCGCGACTTGTCAGCGGCCCATCCAATCCGAGACTCCCCTCAAGCGTTAGCGTCCAGTCTTCCAGTGGCTCGGCATGGGCTGTTGCTGTCCAGATGGATTCAGAGACCGACAGCCCGTCCCGGATGCCCAGATAGCCGATGCCCACATTGGCTACGTCAGGGCCGAGTGCGAAGTGCCCGGCGAAACGCGTTTCGCCGCTGCTACCGCCTCCAATGATCGACAGGTCGTAGTACTCTGAATCAACCTTGAGTGACCCTCCTGTGCACGAAAGCCGCAACAGATCTGTCAGGCTCTGCGAGACGTTGCCAATGGAGAATGTGATGGGGCTGCGGCGATACAGCATGGAGAAGGAGCTGATTTCGGCCAGAGATGGGCCAAACGGGTCCAGCAGACTGAAGAATGAGGAGAAGTAGCCACCAAGGATCTGTCCAGACGTCGAGAACGTGAGTTGGCTATCGAAAACGCCGGTCATCACGTTCTTGTCGATCGATAGGCGAATCCGTGCTGGCAATTCTTCCATCACGGTGCCGCCAACGGCATCAGGCGCAGGCGGCAACACGGTCGTGAACACCACGGCATCTGCATCGACACTCTCAAAAAGAGCTGATTTCGCAATCACGGCAAGCGCATCGCGTCCTGATTGCGTTCCGATGGGTATCTCGATCAAGGCAGTGAACGTCAATGTCTCTTGTGGGGCCAGTTCGACGGCTGTGTGTGACAGGGCGACGGGAAGCCCGAGAGAGGACGTAGCGGCAATCGTGAATGAATCTTGCATGTTGCCGCGATTTAAGAGCACGAATTCGTACGTGATGGCATGTCCAGGTGCAATACTTGCTCCTGTTGGTGCGAGCAACTCGATCTCGTTTCTTGGTGCGACGGAGACGATTCCCGAGCTGACACCTTGATCGAGTGGGTCGGATTGCGATACGACTGTTAGTGTCACATTGTAGTCTCTCGCCTCTGCTGCAGAAGGGATGGTGATGGTCACGAATAGCGTTCCTTCTTCATCCGGCTGTAGGGCAATCGAGGTTGGCGCGCCCAGAAGACCCCATCCGGCCGGAGCTGCGAAATCAAGAGAGTAGGTTTGTGGAATCGCGGAGTCATTGGCAATCGCAAACACATGTGTCACAAACGATCCAGGAGATCCTTCTTTGGGTGTGGACAGAAGACTGACCTCAACGGACCATCCGCTGAGTCCAACGAGGATGACCGCAAGCACGGCGATCATGGCTGTCTTCTGAACCTTAGGATTGCGCGCCAACATGACGCATAAACCGTATGTGATGTAGGACACATCGGAAAGGACCGCACCTCAACGGGAATGGGACATTGGTATGCCCATTGAGTGACCAGATTCGAGGGGACGGGCTTATGCGGCAAATGTCCGTCGCACGTGAGCCAGGTGCCCCTGCGTAGAGCGTGGGCGATTGGCTATGGTCAAGGGCACACGAAGAAGGCATAGCGATGATTGAAGCCCGATTACAGCAAGAGATTGTGCTGCGTTCTCCCGATCAGGTCGGCGTGCTGGCGACCATTACGCGCGCGCTGTCGGAGATGGGGATCAATCTCCTGTCTGTGCGCCTGTATTCAGCCGACGGCGAAGCGGTTGTCCACGTGCTCACCACATCGCAGTCCTATGCCAGTGACGCCCTGCGCGACGCGGGGTTCGACATCAGCGAACGAGATGTTGTGATGATGGAGTTGCCACATCATCCAGGGTTCCTGAGGCGCGCAAGCGAAGCACTGGCGCGAAAGGACATCTCGATCAATGATCTTCACGTATCTGTTCCCGAGGAAGGAAAAGTGGGCGTCGTGGTTTTGACTTGCTCCAACAACGCCCACGCTATTCAGATCCTTCGCGGATACTAGCTGATTAGTCTTCTTCAGTGCTGATGACGAGACTTCGCCCAGCCGAGCGTCCGAACACCTCAGGGAAGTAGAACTCCTGCGCCAGGGTGGGCAGCACGCCATATGTCCCGGGCACTACCGCACGCAGGGTGTACTGGAAGGTGTAGGTGCCCGCAGGCAGTGTCTCGGCGAACAGCACGACCTTCTCGTCGCGGAACTCCGAGCGAGAGTACCAGCGCCACCACCAGGACCACCACCAACTCCAGTCGTCATCTGTTTCTCTGTACAAACCGGGCTCAGTTGCTGCCAAGCTCGTCGTGGCCAAGGCGGGATCGATGGCTTCGCAACCTGCCGGGAATGGATCCTCAATGACGACGTAGTACAAGTCATGCGGCGCGATGAGGGTCAGGCGTACCTGGATCTCATCTCCAGCAGAGACAGTCTCGAGGGTGTCACAGGGTTCGCCGAATGGGCAAGAGGACGAAACGTACTGTCGCTGGACGATGATGCCACGCTGGAGAGCGTCTATCTCTGCGACTGGGACGTAGGTCGTCAGGTGGGCCGTGTAATACAGCCTTCCGCTCCCGTCACCGCGTGAGATGGTGAGGGTGTTGCCAGTGCCTGCGATGAGGTCGTTTGCACTGACTGACAGAGCAATCGTCTCCTCGAGAGGATCTCCGTCGGTTTGGCCCTCGATGAGTTCTACACCATTCAGCGACGTAGAGAAGTCATACGTGGGCGCCAATTCACCGCTTGCTACCATCCAGTCTGTCAGAGCAATGAGTGCCCAAGCGGTTTCCTGAGTTGTCTCCCAGATGCCACCCTTCCGCGCCACCATCAGCCAGCGCACGACGTTGGGAAGCAATGGCTGACTGGGGTCAAGACGTGCGAGAACATCCAAGATGATGGCGCTTGACCGAGTGTCTGTATTCATCGCCCACCAGTCGTGGGTCGTCTCCTCCCAATGAGCGCCCGTCGCCGAGATGATGGCCTCTGAATAAAGATCAGCGACAAGCGTGTCGATCATCCCAGCACTTCCCCCCGACAGATGGAGGGTCAGTGCCAGCCATGCGCGCGCATAGTGACTGAGCTTGGCGCGTGCATCGAACAGTCCTTGTGCCGATTTCAGCGCATCAACGTCTCTGCCGCCTTCTGCCAGTACGTAGGTGATCCATGCCTGTCGGTTGGCAACAGAAACCGATGAGATGGATGATGCTGAAACGAGCGATCGGGACAGGAAATCCAATCCGTCCTCGATGATGCGTGTGCGAATCTCGAAACCGGATCGTCGCGCCTGAAGGAGGCTGAAGACGGCGTAGGCTGACGTATAGGGATTGGAGTCATCGCTGTCCCACCAACCCCAGCCGCCATCGCCATTCTGTCGAGCATGAAGCTTCTCGATACCTTCAGTCACTAGGCCAGGAAGCTTCTCCTCTAGCTCCGGCTTGTCAATCCCGAGCTGTTGGAGGGCACGCACAGTGAGAACATTGGGCAGGAAACGACTGATGACCTGCTCTGTACACTCATACTCGAAGTGTTCGAGGTAGTCGAGTCCCTCGATCATGGCTGCTGCCAACGATGTTTCCAATCGGATCAACAGTTCGGATCGATCCAAATCAGCATCAGGCAACAGGCCAATGATTTCTGTGCGGCTTCCGGACTCATCCAGCTGACCCGCAGTTCCGACGACTTCCGGGGACGTGTATTTGTAGACACGTAACGTGCCATCTGGCCCCGTCGTCAATCGCGGTCGAGCAGCATCTGAAAGATCCCCTGACACCACACTGAATGCGACATCAACAGTTGAAACGTCTTGGACCCTCACCCACCACTCTACAGATGCTTCGCCGTTTGCGGGAACGACAAGGGTTTGGACGGCATCCTGCTCAAGCGCCAATCCTGTCTGTGCAAGCGTGACTTGGGCAAGCAGATCGCCAGCGGTCTGATTGGACACATTGGCTTGCAGTCGTGCGCGATCTCCCACCACGAAGAAGCGAGGGGTGACCGGGCGCACGAGCAGTGGCTTGGTGACGAGAAGCTCTGAGGTGGCTTCTCCGACTTCAGTATCTGCAGTGGCACCGACGGCGCGTGCAATCCAGGTGGTCAGATTGTCGGGAAGTTGGATGACTAGCTGCGCGTAGCCTTTCTCGTCTGTGGTGATAGAGCCGTCCCAGAACGCTGTGTCTTGGAAGTTCTCGCGTAGCGAGATTCCCTCAGGAAGCTGATCGGCGGCCGAGCTTCTTGAGATCTCGTTTGGCTCTGCACCGCCTGCGTCTGCAGCCAAGGCCATGGGCGCAAAGACCGAGCCTACGGTGTCCTCATCTGCCATCTTGTCCGGCCCGAAGTCATCGAACTCTTCAAGCTGCTGCGCAACCAATCGATTGATGGAGATTGTCAGTCCACTCGACGTGGACACCCCCAGCCCGCGATTCCCATAGAATGCATCAAGAATGGCATTGGGCACTCTCGGCTTGAGCGTCAACACAGCGGCATCGACCAAGTCGAATGCCAACGCCGTGCGGACGGGATTCCCGCTGTCGTCTGTTACCCACAGATCGTAGGCGATCTGCGTATCTGGTAGAGGCTGTGTATCTGAGGGTTGCAGGGTGATGTGAAGCTGCATCGGGTCCCTCGACACAGTCAACGCCGCATATCCGACCTTCGTCTCGGCAACACGTGCTCCGTCACTTCCCGCGGCTTGCGCTGCTTCCAAGCCTTGGAACAGGACCACGCTGACGTAGATATTGGGAATATGGCTTGGCGTGATGGGGAGCTCAAGAACTGTGCTGTTTGACTCAAGCAGCATCACGTCACGGGATAGAATGCCGTTTCGCTCAACAGTCACCAGTGCCCAGTGAGGCTCTCCATAGGGGCTAGGAATCAGAATGCGAGCTGTCTCTCCGACCTCGTATTCCGTCTTGTCAGCAATGAGTGTGATTCGATCGTCGCTGCTTCGCCTCCAGGACACCGTTTCTGGACCGCTGGCCCAGACAAACAGGCTGGAGCGCGTCTCGTGTCCATCTGCATCAGACACCAACACAAGGATCTTGTACGTCCCCCCTTCAGAAGGTGTGAAGGTGAGGGGCGCGAATCCATTCACATCGGTTGTGACAGTTCCGGTCTCAACATCGACATCATGGGTCGTCCATGTCCAATGGCCGCCCGTCTCCGTTTCTTCAAAGACGTTCTCCCACTCTCTTCGGACAATCTCGTATTGAACATCCTGCAGCGCGATACGCTCGCCCGACCAATCGACAGTGAGAACGTCGAGTTCAGTTGGGTCGCCAGCGCGGGCGACCGATCTGGCAGTTGCCACTCCGACGTAGACGTTGGCGGCATGGATGATGATTGTGCCGCGCCCAGAGATAACTTGGCCGTCAACGCCTCGGGCTGTGGCCTCAATGGTGAGCGAACGACTGCCCGTCGTCGCATCTTCTTGTGCTTCCAGAAGAAGATCAGCTGGCAGCTCGATCAGGAGTTGTCCAGATGTATTGGTGTTGCCAGAACCCGTCAGGATGGAGGATGGAGATGTGCGGGGCAGCCACCAGCAACTCCAGCACGACCACGGATCATCTCGGTCACTGAAGGTGTAGCGTCCCCACTGCGGCGGAGAGAAGTGATAGTCTTCAGAATATACACTCCAATCCAGTAACTGGTCTACGACGGGTGCTCCAAAGAAGTACTCCACTTCAACCAGTGCGAGAAGGGTCTGTCCAGCGACGATTTCATTCACCTGCGGAGTGACAACGACTTGGAACTCAGGTGCTCGATAGGCTGCAACATCAAATGTGTCCGTGTAGTAGGATGCCTCGGTTTCGACCTCCACGCGATAGGTGCCAATGGCAGCATCGTCAGTCAGTTGTAGCTGACCCGCGAATGTACCGATTGTGTCGAACGTATAGGTATCTTCATGCACCACTTCCCAGTTCGAGTCGCGAACTGTGACGTGGACAGGTGTGAGGTCTGGAAGCGAGTAGGCGGCGTCTAGTTCGCTTCGCAGTACACCTCGGAACGAAACAACTTGTCCTGGGCGGTAGATGGGGCGATCTGTGTCTAAGAAGAGTCTCTCATCTGAAGCCCCTTCTGCAGAGAAGCCGAAGTCCCAGATTGAGATGCCAGACGTCCACTGCGAGTTACACAGGATGAACGGTGATGTGCTCGCTACGGTGATGCCACGCCAATCATAGGTATCGGTCCCTGCGAACGTGGCAATACCGTCCCGATCCGTGACGGTCGCCTCGAGTTCCTTCCCATCTGAGTCATAGGCACGAAGGATTAGGCCAGGGATGGGTGCGCCACTTGAGAGATCGCACGCCCAAACGAGCGTTTCTTCGTCAGAAGACTTAACTGTGAGATTGGTTGGGCTGGCAATGAGCAGATGTCGATGCTGCCATCGATTCCAATCTACGCCGCCTGCATCCAGGTTGATCATGTAGATGCCTGGATCAAGCGACCTGCCATCTGACAGAAGATCCACAGGGTCGTAGCCAATTTCATTGAGGTCGCCAGTCACGGGGACCGTCCATCTACGGATCTGTGCGGCTCTGCGGGGCGTGTAGTTGTACCAATTGTCTGTGGCCTCGAAATAGTCGTCGAGCGTCAATCGATACAGGGTAAGTGTGAGCGAATCCGTATTGCGGTGCCCAATGAAGAGCCGAGCCTGTTCATAGGTGCTGAACGTTCCCGTCTGACCTGGTACGTGAAGCCATGCTGTCGGATCCAAAGCGCGGGTTCGGAACCGAATCGTCATCGGTTGATTGGTCCGATTGCCGTATGGATCTACGATATCGGGTCCGATCCGTACCTCGTAGTCTTGACTGGGCCCGGCACCGAAGCGCAGGACGTACGAATTGTCCCACGACCGGAAGTAACCTGACACTTCGCTAGGTTCGGGTGTCGGGAGGATGGTTAGGTTCTCAAGCACTGAATCGGGATCGACGGGGGCATTGAATTGAATGAGAAACGAAGTGTAGGGATAGACGTCGGCCTCGCCGCGTTCTGGATCCGTTCCCAGGATTCTCGGGAGAGGGACCGTCTGGAATCGAGAATTCAGCGGATCTTGCGTTCCTAGCCCACCATGGGCACCGGTGACTCCAGGTTCGAGAGACAGGATGTAGGATTGGTCAAAATCCAATCTTTCGCGGGGCGTGAATAGGATCGCGTTGCCATCACCCGACAGCGCTCCAGCCACTTTCACTGCGAACAGTTCGCCGAACAATCCCGCCTTTCTCAGAACGAACCGATCCTCAACGCTCTCTAGAGACACCGGCATGTTGAAGGTCATACGAAGTTGCGTGTCAATGGGGACGAGATCGTCATTGGATGAAGGTGAGACCCACACGACCTCAGGTCTCTGTGTCGAGAACTGCCAGACCACGTCTTGGGAAAGGAGTCCTCCTGTCGTGTCTGTCAATCCTGCATGCACAGTGGCGCTGTAGACGGTGCCTCCGATAAGGGGCTCGTCAGGAGTGAATACATACATGGACGTATTAACCCATTCGCCGCTTCCTGAAACGAAGGGGGCGATGGTCACAGGTTGAGGAAGGTCGGCCAAGTTGGGATCAGACAGCGTTGTCAACGGTACGACAGGCCGATTGAACATGAGAAAGATGCTGCCATCGACGGCAATGTCCTCTGAGTCTGCAGCGGGTAGCACCTGAACCACTTCAAGGAATCCGACGACACGAACATCGAACGTGATCTGGTCTGCCAGCTGGTCCTCTTGCGACGACTGTGCCGTCTCTGCGATGGTGATGTGATAGATTCCGTCCCGCACCCATTGTGCGGTGGGCGTGAAGCGTAACGTCTGTTCTGTGGGCCAATCAAACGTTCCGGCAATATCGGGTTCTATGGACCAGGCCGCCTCCACAGAAGCCGAATCCATAGCTTGATCGAAGATGATTTCGATGGATCCTTTAACGGCCAATTCCTCTCCTCGCGCTGGTACGCGATCAAGCACGCTTGGCCCAGCGAGAGCGTTGAAGCCGAGGCCAATGACTGCGCAAGTGAGTATCCATGCGATACTGGACCTATGAGCGAAAGAACGACGTCTAGCCTGATTCATAATGACCCTCCCCAGAGTCGAGCCTATCATTAGAACGATCACTCACTGATAAACTGAAGTGGCGACAAATGCAAATCTCAATGCTGCCCCAATCAACACTTGACGTGGCAATCCGTTTCGTTCTTCTCCACACTGCGATCACGCGGAACCGGCTCTGCTGCTGAAAGTGAGAGAATGTGGCGATCTCATGCCACATCTGTCTAGCCGTGAACCTGTTGGGGAACAAGTGGGTTGCAGATCATGACATAGGGACCGAGATTGCAGGGATGTGCGCACAAAGAAGCAGAAGGCCCTCAACACCAGACGAACGCGGCATCACTTTCGAAGCGGTCTCTACAACCCAGTTGCTGCTACGAAGCGACTGGCTCGGGCTCGCAAGATCCACATCCAGTCTTCACAAATCCATCACAACCTAGGAGTATGTTGTTCGTAATGCGAGTTCAACATCTCGCACCCCCGATACCAGCCCTCCGGGGAGAGGGGCGCCAGTCCCTCTCCCTTGGCCTCCAAATCCCAAAGAACCTCCAACACCTTCCCGAACCAAAGACCAGTCTTGCTCGATCGAGTACAATGCGTCATCGTTTCGAACGAGGGGGAATGATGA
>SPBW01000275.1 GCA_004525685.1 Candidatus Atribacteria bacterium | reverse complement strand
GGCTACTACGACGTGTACCTGAGCTTTGCGGACGGCTCGGGGCACACCTGCCGCATTCAGATCACGGGGCCTGACGAGTAGCCGGATTCATCTTCTGCTTGTCCAAGGGGTCGGCGTGCTTGGCCGACCCCTTCTTCATCAAGTGCTGGCCTCTTTTCCTTGGAGAAGCGCATCCGAGCGAACAGGTGGAGTGCATTCTGTTCGGTTGCTCGGGCTCTTACTCAGATCCCACCAGTGCTCTCATCGCTGTACGAGAAGGGAATCCCCCTATGATGTCATCAGCGGGCTTCTAGTTCTGAAACCAAGAAAGTATGTTGCGCGACACATGTGGCGAAAAAGAAGATCTGTTGGTGACTACGCGGGTTGGCAGGAGGATGGTTGGGACATCGGGCGGCTCCGTAAAGTATGCACTTGACCAGTGGGGTGAAGAATGCAATGTCGAGAAGAAAGAGGGGACGGAAAGAAAAAACAAGAGCCGAACGGCGGTGTGGGTCGAATTGTACGAGGGTGATGTGGAGCGCAGATAGCATGCGCAAACACATGCATGATACAGTAGTCAGCTGAGAAAAGAGGGCTTTAGGCGCGCACATGCGGTCACGTGACGTCGGCATGTGCGCGGCGGCATATCTGCTGAGGAGGCGAGTATGGTAAGTTTCAATTCCAGATGGTCGGGCGGGCGTTTGCGGTTCTGCCGAATGGCAATCCTTGCCCTCGGTCTAACGACAGCGATGGCGATAGGCGTATCGGCACTCAATTATGTGGATGACTTTTCTGTTCAGCCATCAGGTCTTGTCACCCCCAATGCTACGTTTACAACCGGTACGTCTGCGACCGGATTGGCCTATTCCGGTTCGGCTGCAGACTTATTCGCATGGATGTCGGGTCTGATTGACGTGGATTCGATGATGATTCCTGGGTCGTTCGCCATCACCTCTCGTGACGGCAAAGCGTTCGTGTTCAACAGTCTGGAATGGGATGACGACGCGGCTGGCGCGACAATTACGGGGACCGGTCCTGAACCCTTCACGATTAGCATTGCGAGCGGTGGAACCGCTCAGACGCGCAGCCCTTCCGGCGGATCGAAACTGGTCACGTCAGTGACAGTGTCCTCCTCGGACATGTGGTCGCTGATGGACGACGTGAGCGTGGAACTCGACGTACCGGCCGCGGGCGTCTATGGGGAGAGTCAGCTGATCATCAATGGCGACTCGTCGCCGAGAGAGACCGACGGAACCGATTTTGGAGCAACGCCAGCTGGCATGCCGGTTACGCAGGACTTCGTACTCAAGAACCTGGGCGATGCGGCGCTATTCGTGAACAGCAGTGTAACCGTGAGCGGCACGGGGTTCTCGATCACTCAGCAGCCCTCTTCCCCAATAGGCAGCGGAGGAAGCTCCACATTCATCGTCCAGTTCAATCCAACGGCTACAGGTGTGGTGACTGGCACAGTAACCATTGACAACAATTCCGAGGCAGATGATTACACGTTCTCAGTGACCGGCGAGGGCGATGCGGATATCACAAAGCCGGACGTAACCATCAATCAAGCTGGCGGTCAGGCTGATCCGACGAATGGCTCGCCGATCAACTTCACGGTTGTGTTCAGCGAGACAGTAACCGGATTTGCCACAGGCGATGTCACGCTAGCAGGAACAGCTGGAGCGACGACGGGAGCAGTTACTGGGTCAGGCACCACGTACAACGTTGCTGTCAGCGGAATGACCGGCGATGGAACCGTCACGGCAACGATTGCCGCTGGCGTTGCCCAGGATGGCTCAAGTAACACGAACAATGCATCAACAAGCACCGACAATACGGTGACGTACGATGCGACAGATCCGACAGACCCAACGCCAACCAGCTCAAGCCACAGCGTGAGTGTTTGGGATAACGACAATACTGTTGACATCCAGATCTCCGGTGCTAGCGATGGGGCAGGCAGTGGCGTGGACGGCTTCGAGGTTGAGTGGGACCAAAGCGCGAGCTGGACGCCTTCCGAAACCAAGGAGCAAGAGGAGACCTGGCCTGGGGCCACGTACACGGCCACGTCGAATGGCGACTGGTACTTCCACATTGCCACGGTGGATAACGCCGGCAACTGGACGAGCACCCAGCATCTCGGGCCGTTCCGAATCGACACCACGCCGCCGTCGGTTCCCACAGACCTCGATCCAGCGAGTGGCAGCTACGCTGCCGATACGTCTCCAATCCTGTCGTGGACTGCGTCGACGGATACAGGTGGCAGTGGGATCCGCACGACGGATGCCTATCGCATCGTCGTGACCGGACCCGTCAATCGTGACACGTATGTATCTGACACGGACTACAACCCAACGCTCTCCGAAGGTACCTTCACCTGGAAGGTCTATGCGCGGGACAACGCAGGCAACTCGAGCAGCTACACTTCGGATACCACGCTGATCATCGACGCAACCCAGCCGGATGTGACCATCGATCAATCCGGCGGACAGGCCGATCCAACAACAGCGTCTCCTGTTGTGTTCACCGCTGTGTTCGATGAGCCGATCAACGACGCGACCTTCACCGATGCTGACGTGACCATCGGAGGGACGGCGACGACTGGCGCGGTAACGGTCACCGAG
>SPBW01000031.1 GCA_004525685.1 Candidatus Atribacteria bacterium | reverse complement strand
TTGATGTTTCGTGTAATGCCGCCGATGACCAACGTGGCCGCATGCCATCCCAGGTAACCTGGCTTGGTGATGCCGACTTGATGGAATCCCTGTGTGACGTAGAGCGTCTTGGGCGTATATCCGGCATAGGCACCGTCGATGGTAATGGACGCCCCAGCGGGAGACGACGTGATTACCAGCGTCCCATACGTGGACGGAGGGTTGGCAACAATCTGAAATGACGTGAAGTCCCAGCTCGTTTCGCTAACCGGAAGAATTCCCAGGATCTGTACTTCAATCTGCGCTTGGAATCCCGCTGGATCCTGTGGCGAGAAGAAGGCAAACGGATCTACCGGTGATGTGGTCGCCAAGATCTGGACATATTCAGTACCGTAGGGAGGCGCGATGTTCCAGTTGCCTGGGACCGTATGCTCTCCCGCTTGCACGTAGTTCTGTGAGCCGCCCGGAGAGGCGTTGGGGAACATCTGGACGGCGGTTCCATCTGGCAGAATATCCCATACGTAGATGTAGGCCGCCTTGTTGACGCTGTAAGAAATGACGATGGGCTCGCCATTCTGATAGGCCGCCTTGTCGACCCATACGCTGACTTCTAGTTCACTGCTCTCAGGAGGTGATGGGAAGATGCCCAGTGGTGCGACGTTGTCTTGCCCCAGACTCGTGAATGCAGCGAACGCGATCAAGAACAGGGCTGCAATTCCCAGCCGGTTCAATTTCCCTTTCATGTTCGCCTCCTTTACTGTAATCCTTGTGTTTGGCTATCGTGCGCCGACCTAACTTACAGCGGCCAGCGCCACTTGTGTCAAATCTGAAGGATCGATGCGGTCGAGCACTAGCTCGACATCCTCAACGAGCAGCGTGACTCCTTGAAGCTGTGTCAGACGGTTACGTACTTCTTGGTAGAGAACATGGCCGTCAAATGGGCTTCCTCCGCCTTCAAGGAAATCCCCGATAGGTTCAGAGATGTGGATCAACAGCTGGTTGAATCGCTCCATGGGGATCGCTGTGGCCACGGACAGTGAAGCTCCAAAAGGAGCGCTGAAGATGCCCTTTGCGTAGAGCAAGTCGCGCGTCTCAGCCAGCAGATTCATGCGAGCAGACAATCCTTGTTCGATGGCCTGAGGCGGAATGTTGCGAGCCAACCCTTCAAGTGCCTTGCTGACAAGCCCCTCGATGGGAAGTCCATCTTCTGACGCATGGGCCAATACCAGTAGGAGCGCCTCTTTTTCAAACGCGGGCGCTGGATGTCCGCCCAGCCTCTCGATCAACCGCAACAGCGCTGAAGCAGGAAAATCAGGCTGAGCTATCCCCAATTCAATCGAGGAAAGGATGAAGTCAGGATTGGACACAGGGATGGAATACAATGCTTGCGCAAACTCCGAGAGAGGAATCTGCGCGCCTGCTCCGATGGCAAGCGCCGACACGAGAACGGCCGCGATCCAAGATCTAGGAATCCTTCGGAAGATCATGCGCCATCACCTCCACGTCCGATGTAGCGGACGGAGCTGAACGCTCCGAAGCTCTGGATGTACTCGTCGGCGAGGGGATCCTGCCCTTTCCATTGACCATCGACGATGAATGCGTACTCATAGCGACCGGGAGCCAAGGGGATGCTTGCGGTCCAGATTCCATCCCCATCGGGATCGGACAAGTCGGTGCCTTCCCACCCGTTGAAATTGCCTACGACGGCAACGGTCTTGGCGTCTGGCGGCGCCGGCCACACAAACACGACACCCTGGCTGCGATCAGAAGCCCCAAGGGGCATGAGTGCCATTTGAGGTGCCTCGCTCTCGGAGTATGTACGGTCAGGAAGGCTACCGGGAATCACACGATCGGAAAGCGACAGTCCGACAAATAGGAAGATGGCTGCAGTTGCCCCGATCACGGCGATTTGTCCAAGCCGGGCTCCGCTTGTGGGCGCCAGCAACTGTCCCAGCCACTGGGTCCACCGTAGACGTGGACGACGCTCACCGAGTTCCTCGATGATCTGCGCCTCCAAGCCGATCAGTCCTTCGGCTGATGCAGCCACTTCGGCCTTCAGCGTGTCCTGCAACAGGATATCGAACTCATCATGTGTCATGCTGGATCACGCTCCTTCCTCAAATACGTCTCTTAGCATGGCTTTGCCTCTATGAATGCGAGTCTTGACAGTTCCTTCAGGTATGGCGAGGATGTCTGAAATCTCTTGATACGGGAGTTGGTTGTAGAAACGAAGCACAAGCGGCGCGCGATAGCTGTAGGGCATCTTGGCGAGTGCTTCTCGTATCCGCGTCTGTCGATCCTCTGCTCCGACCAGTCTTGCTGGATCGGTGCCTCCTTGAATCTGAAGAGGTTGTTCTGTCGATGGATGGTTCTTGCGATACCGAAGCTGATTGCGGCATAGATTGGCCGCAATGGTGAACAGCCATGTCGAGAACCGGCGCTCCAAGTCGTAGCGTCGGAGATTGACATAGGCTCTGATGAACGCGTCATGGCTGACGTCTTCGGCATCTGCGCGATTGCGCATGAACCCGAGACACAGGCCAAATACGGCATCCTTGTAACGACTAATGATTTCACCCCAAGCTCCTGTATCACCTTGTAGTGACGCTCTCAACAAGCTCACCTCATCTTGCACACGGTACACGTTTGTGTAGCCTCCTCGGTGTTCAATATACACGCTTTTTCTACGCAAGTTTCGGAGATGACATCGATCACCTCTTGCGAGGACGAACCCCCCGAACGCAGTAGCCCAGCGTCCCCCAAACGCGGTTGAGGACAAGGGTAGACTATGCAGGGCCATCCAATGGTCCTGCCAAAGCTCTTGGAGACTGGCACTTTTAAGGAGGTCAATGAGATGTCCGCGACACGAGCCAAAGCGGGCCAACGAAATAGGAAGCTTGCAGCCATCATCTGCCTGGTAGCGCTCATGACGATGGGGTTGACCGCATGTCGCGGTTTCTTTGGACAAGCCCCCATTGCGTTGCTAGTGAAGGATTCTGCAGGCGACCAAGAGGTCCCCGTTACGTTTACATTCGATATCAGTGGTTCCAATGATCCAGATGGAACGATTGCCACCTACGAAGTAGATTTCGGCGATGGCTCAACCCATGCTGAGGGCACGGATGTGACGGACGTTATCACGCACGAATATACTGAGAACGGAGATTACACGGTCCTCTTGACCATTACCGACAATGATGGGCGTATTGGCATGGTCAATGGCGTCGTCACCGTTGGCCCAGTCATGATTACATTCGCCGCCAATCGCGTCCTCGACTACGACATCTTCCGTATGGAAGGTGACGGATCGGATCAGGGAGCCGTCCGCAATACGGCAGACGACGAACTATTCCCAGATCTGTTACGAGGGACACGGGACAAGATCGCCTATGCCGCTGAAGACGGCCTGAGTTGGAACATTCATACCATGACCGTGACGGGTGGAAGCCTGAATCAGCTGACAGTCCAGACCCTATCCAACCAGATCCAACCCAGTTGGTCGTCTGATGGCTCGACCATTGTCTATGCTTCCAACGCGCTAGACGGCACGTCGGATGAGTCGTGGGAGTTGTATACGATGACGGCGAATGGTGGAACCCAGACCAAGCTGACAACGCAGACACCGTCGTGGGCGATTGCTCCGGCCTTCTCTCCCGTGAATGATGACATCGTGTTTGTATCCAACAAGACGGCGACCGGCGGAAGCTCCCTCTGGCTTTGGGAAGATGGCCTGGGTGCGGCAACAGAACTGTATGATTCTGACGGACGGAATGGCGATGCCTCTCCTGCAGTCACTATTGCCAGTACAGTCCTGAATCTGCCTGCGGGTGCAGGAATCTCCAAGCCGGCATGGTCGCCGGATGGTACGAAGATCGCCTTCTCGCGAGAGCGTACCACCACAGGAGAGATCGACATCTACGTCATAGGTGCCGATGGCCTGGGTGCGGAGTCTCTGGAAGACTACGTTGACGGATTAGGCGTGCTGAACACAAGCATCACCACAGACGATGACGAGTTCTGCCCCTATTGGCTCGAAGATGGCAGCGGCATCTGCTACGTAAAGGCAGATGGCGCCGGTGACTATCAGATTTACAAAGTCACCTTCGCCACGGGCGTCATCACCAAGCTGACGGAGACAGGCAACAACGTGTCTCCGACCTCCAAGCACTAGAATCCTCCAACAGCATGCCCGGGGGCAAGATCACGCGATCTTGCCCCCGCATTTTTTCCTAGCGATCAAACGGCAGATCAGGATCACCGCCACGAGTGCGCCTGCAAGCATGAGGACGACCCAATCACCAAAGCGGGTATACAGTGACAGGGCGGTCTGCAGGAACGCATCTTCGGATACAACGCCCTCACCATTCAGCGACGCAACGATCACGCCATTGGGAGAGATGAGTCCAGAGATGCCGCCATTGGCGGATTGGACGGTCCATCGTCGATTCTCAACAGCTCGGAACACGGCACATGCGAAGTGGGCCTTGAGTTCTGAACTCTCATTGAACCAGGCATCGTTGGTGGGTGTGACCAGCATCTGTGCCCCGTTCCGGGCTAGTTGGCGTGCGGGAGCAGCGAGCGTGGACTCGAAACAGATCGGTGTCCCGAAATGCGATAGCGGGGCGTAGCCGTCTCCACGGCTTAGATCAATAGGCAAGAAGGATTTCGCCCACGTACCCAATCCTATGGCCTCCAGGAGCCGACGTCCGGGGATGTACTCGCCGAAGGGAACAGGACGAACCATGTAGTAGGTTCCTGCCACCTCGCCTGTCTCTGCGAACAGCGCGACAGCATTGTAGATGTTGCGATCCTGGTAAACACCCGTGCCTAGCATCACTTGTGTGTTTCCGCGTCGTGCTAGATCTGCGAATGACTGGATGAGCGTCTCATTCTGAAGGATGTAGGAGGGAAGAATCGACTCGGGGAATACGATGAGGTCTGGATCTGATTCGAGTGCGACCTCGCCAAGTTGAAGATATCGCGAGGTCAGTTGAGCGAGATTCCGGCCATCGAGTTTCTCTTCCTGCCGAACCTTGGATGAGACAACGGCTACGCGAAGAGGCTCGCCTTTCTGAATCGGGAGGGGTATCAGCGCAAACACAGCAAGCAAGGCGAGGCACCCGATGGCAATTACCACGAATCGAGCATCTCGCTTGCGAAGAAAGAGAAACAGACTGCCGTTGATCGCGACGATGACTGCAGTGATGAACAAGGACCCGAAGACCGCAGCAGACTGGATTAAAACCGGGATGCGGTAAAGCGCGCTGTACAACGTAGAGAAGCCAAGCCCGAGCGGCCCCAGCGTTCGCAAGAACTCTGCAAGGACGAATAGAGCGGGGGCCAAGAGAAGCCATGTAAGCTTTCGGGAGAGCTTAGGCCACGTCAGCGCAGCCCCTAGAAGTCCGCACCCGATGGCGAAATAGATCGCCAGCACGACGTAGCCGATGATGACGATGGGATGGAATCGGGCCAACGTGACGATCCAGCGCAAGTCGATGAGGAAGAACGCAAGTCCGAAACACAGTCCTGGCCAGAAGCCATTTTGTCGATCCAGTGCGAAGAACAGGGGAACAAGACAGACGAAGACCAACCAGTAGACACCAAACCCTGGCATGGCAAGCGCCAGCAAAACGCCTGAGAGCAGGGACAGCAGGGTTTTCTTCCGCATCAATCGAGTCATATACTTGTAAGTATCATACCGCGAACGAGGGGATACGCATGCATCCGATTCTGTTTCAGCTCGGCCCGATCACGGTTCGCTACTACGGCTTGATGTACGTCATTGCGATTGCTCTGGGCTTCTTCTTGCTCGGCAAGGAAGTGCGGCGAAAAGAGATCGCCCTATCGACAGACAATCTACTTGATCTCCTCTTGTGGACAGTGCCTCTTGCCATCATTGGTGCACGCATCTACTACGTGGTCTTTCACTGGGACTACTATGGGACCCGTTTCGTGGACGTGTTCAAGCTCTGGCAAGGCGGCTTGGCCATCCACGGCGGGGTGCTTGCTGGGATCCTCGTTGTCTATGTGTACTCGCGATTCCGCAACGTGCGATTCTGGGCCTTGACGGACGCGCTTGCCCCCAGTTTGATCCTCGGGCAGGCGATTGGGCGAATCGGCAATCTTACGAACGGCGATGCATTCGGCTTGCCGACGACGCTTCCTTGGGGACTGCGGTTCCCTGCTGAATCGCCGGCCGGCATGGCCTTCCCAGGCATGGCCACGCACCCCTCGATGATCTACGAGATGATCCTGAATCTGGCCATCTTCGCGTTCTTGTGGGGCATTCGGAAGAAGGGATTTCGCGATGGATTTTCCACTGCCATGTATTTCATTCTCTATGCTTTGGCTCGATCCATCGTCAGCTTCACGCGCGCAGATAGCCTCTGGCTTGGCAAACAGCGAATCGTCGAAGTCACCTCACAGGCTGCGACCTATTTTGAAACTGTGGGTGCATTCCGGGCTGCCCATGCCATTAGCATTGTCTTTGTGATTGTGTTCGGGGTGCTGATCTGGAGGCGCAAGCTCTACTTGACCGAACCTGCATCTCCCAGTGGACGGAAGCTCTCTCCCAGGTAGACGCGGCGCGCCTCGGGGCTTGCAACAATCTCATCAGGCGTACCCTCTGCGATGAGCTGGCCTTGATCAATCAGGATTGCGGAATCGGTTATCGATAGGGTGTCTCGGACATTGTGATCTGTAATGATCACGCCGATGTTTCGTTCTTTGAGTGCGATGATTTCATCCTGCAAATCAGCGATCGAGATGGGATCGATGCCTGAGAACGGTTCATCCAGAAGCACATGACTGGGGTTTGTGGCCAATGTGCGGGCTATTTCAAGCCGTCGTCGTTCTCCTGAAGACAACGTTCGCGCCAGCTGATTGCCCAGAGCCGTGAGGCCGAACTCATCGAGTAGTCGATCGCGAAGCCGGGGGTTTGCGCCGCCTGACGCGTGCCATTCAATGGCAAGGTCCATGTTCTCCTTCACTGTCGCTTTCGTGAACACGGACGGCTCTTGGGGAAGGTAGCCGATTCCAAGGCGGGCACGTTTGAAGAACGGAAGCCTGGAAATATCTTGGGAGTCGAAAAGCACAGCGCCAGCATCCGCAGAGATGAAGCCAATCATCATATAGAATGTGGTTGTCTTACCCGCGCCATTGGGGCCAAGCAGACCTATGATCTGGCCGCGGGCGACTGACAGAGAAAGGCCGTTTACCACGGTCCGATGCCGATACGCCTTGGTCAGTCCTCTTGCCTCAAGCGTCATGGGGCTCATCCATTTGCTCTACTCCAAGATCAAGGACTACGTCGCCTCGCATTCGAATCCCAGTGACATCCAGCTCGACCTCGCTCGCTGAGAACGTGCTTTGATTCCACACGCCTGTGACTTCTCCCAGGAGGAGGACAGATTCGGCCGAAGCGTCTGATTCCAACCGCTGACAACGGTATTGGTTGCTGCCCTCATCAATGCTGACGTTCCCATAGAGAGTCACACGCTCTCTGGTTACCTCGGCGGAATCTGAGACCACGGCGTAGAGTGTGTCATCTTGGGTGACTTGAGCCTCGATCCCTCGCGTGAGCGTCGAGAGATTGGTGTTCAGATCGTGATGAAAGGCGCCTGCTTCGAGACGGATGCGATCCATCACGAAGCCCACGGGCCCAGATTCCAGGACGCTGTTTCGTTCGTCCCAGAAGATCGACTCCGTACTCAGGGACATTGCCTCTGCTTGTTCGATGCGAACGGCTCCCGTCAACGTGCTTCCGGCTGATGTGCGGACCATGCGATCCCCTTCGACGGCGATGCTGGGTTTCGAATCCTCAAAAAAGGTGAGTGTTACGGTCTCCAGTTCGCCAGCATCGTCTGCCAGAGATCCAACTTCAGCCTGAATAGACCAAGCGGGTGTCCCGTCGTCGTGATGTCCGGTCATGGCGATCCGGCTGGCAGAGAGGATCGGATCCTCGTCGGGTGCGGGGTGCCGGAAAAACAAGTAGGCTCCCCCGGCGATGAGAAGAATGACGATGAGGACAACGACTACTGATCGAGACATGATCGGATAAACCCGCGGAATAGTGGATGTGGAGAGAGGAATCGAGACGTGAATTCTGGATGGAATTGCACGGCGACGAACCACGGGTGCCCGTCCAGCTCGACAATCTCGACGAGTTGACCATTGGCCGATGTCCCTGTAACACGTAGGCCGGCAGCTTCAAGTTGATCGCGGAACGCGGGATTGAACTCGTATCGATGTCTATGCCGTTCGGCGATGGTTTCCTGCCCATAGCAGTTGGCGCTGATACTACCGGCAGCCAGTGCGGACTCATAGACGCCCAAGCGCATGGTGCCGCCCTTCTGCGTGACGTGGGTTTGCTCCTCAAGCAGTGCGATGACGGGGTAAGGTGTATCGAGGTCATTCTCCGTTGTGTTGGCAGCCTTCCATCCCAGAACGTTGCGAGCGAACTCAATGACAGCACATTGCATGCCCAGACAAAGGCCGAAGTACGGAACGCCATTTGTCCGTGCGTATTCGACCGCCTCTAGCTTGCCTTCGACGCCACGATGGCCGAATCCCCCTGGGATGACGATTCCATGCAAGCCGTGCAACTGCTCGGCCGCGCATCCTTTGCTAAGATCCTCAGAAGATATCCATTCAATATCGGCATGAACGTTCTCGTGTGCGCCCGCATGCAGCAGCGCCTCACTGATACTGATATACGAGTCGCGCAGTTCCACGTACTTACCCACAATGCCAATCCGTACTCTGCGCTCGGGGTGTTCCACGCGGTGAACGAGGGACGCCCATTCTTGAAGAGGGGTCTCCCGCTTTGCTATGTTCAATCCCTCGGCGATCCGATGGTGAAGCTGGTGTTCGGACATCAACAGGGGCGCATGGTAGATGGACGGAAGATCGGGGTCCTCGATTACATTTTGAAGGGGCACGTCGCAGAATAGTCCAATCTTCTGCTTCACGGACTCTGGAAGTGGCTTGTCGCAACGAGCGACGATGGCGTTGGGCTGGATACCGATGCCACGTAGTTCCTTCACAGAGTGCTGTGTCGGTTTCGTCTTGAGCTCATCAGAGGTTGTCAGCCGCGGCAAGAGAGTCACATGGACGAAGAAAGTGTCTTCGCGAGGCAACTCATCCTTCATCTGGCGCAGGGCTTCCAGGAATGGCAGGCTCTCGATGTCACCAACAGTTCCCCCAATCTCGATCACGCCGATCTCTGCATCACTCTCTTCCAAAGGACGCTCGATGAGTCGCTTAATCTCGTCAGTGATGTGGGGGATGATCTGGACGGTCTGACCGAGGTACTTGCCGCTCCGTTCCTTGCGGATGACGTTCCAATAAACCTGTCCTGTGGTGATGTAATTGGATGCGGTCAGCTCTTCATCCAGGAATCGTTCATAGCGACCGATATCCAAGTCGGTTTCTTTGCCATCACGCGTGACGAACACTTCGCCATGCTCGTACGGATTCATGGTGCCTGCGTCGACATTGACGTAGGGGTCGATCTTTTGCAGACTGACCTTGTATCCCTGGAGCTTGAAGAGAAGGCCGATGGATGAGGAAATGACGCCTTTGCCGAGGCCCGACAGTACGCCGCCGGTCACGAAGATGTATTTGCGCACGGTTGCTGAGATCCCCGCCTTTCAAATTGCGGTTTTGACAGCTTACGACAACGCCAAAAGGGGCGCAAGTCCAGTCCAATTGTAGTATTGAGGACCTTGTCTCTTTGTGCTATAATCGTCCGCGAATCTGGGCATCTTAAGGGGTTCAATGAAAGGACCAGCGACCTATGAACATCGTACAAGGGATTTTTGAAGTCATCTTCCTCGTGAACTGCCTCGTTTTGATGGGCCTCATCCTCCTTCAGATGAGTGAGCATTCAGGACTGGGAGGCGCATTCGGAGCTGGCATGTCGAACACTGTCTTTGGCCGAGATGAAGTCAAAGATCCCAAACGGCAACTGACCGTGGTGTTGGCTACCGTCTTCTTGGCTCTGGGAGCTGTGCTCGTCATTTTCTAGCGGTGCTGGGGCAAGAACCAACAGATCTCACAGCGGCAGTTGTCAACTCGACAACTGTTCTAGCACTTCTTCACGGATGGTGATCGCGTTTGTCCAGTGAGCAGTCTCTCCGTCCGGCCCAGCTTCTTCTCGGAACTCAAAATCATGGGAAGATTCAAGAAGCCAAGGATCTGCTGTCTGACATAGGTGGACTTGAGCTCCTCACAGTTACTGACGTCGCCTTCTCCGACGTCGCGGAGACAGGGAACTCGTTTCTGGATAATGCCATTCTCAAAGCCCGGACCATCTGCCAAGAAACGGGACTGCCTGTACTGTCCGAGGATGCTGGGTTGGAGGTTGACGCCTTGGGCGGTGCGCCAGGCGTCTACTCGGCGCGATTCGCCGGGGAGCCCTCAAACACGGACAACAACAACGCTCTGCTTCTTGAGAGACTGCATGGCGTGGCGAATCGAACGGCTCGCTTTGTCGCAGTCGCCGCCCTCTGCCTCATTGACGGGCAGACCTTCGTTTGCACTGGCGTGTTCCCCGGAACGATTGCGACCGAAGCCTCCGGAGACATGGGATTTGGCTATGATCCACTGTTCATCCCCGAGGGCGAGACGCGTACATTGGCTCAGATGTCGCTCTACGAGAAGAATTCGGTCAGCCATCGCCAGAAAGCTCTCGCGCGTATGGGAGCAATCCTAGAGGATCTTGTTCGAAGCGGCGAGCTGTCGACACGCCCCTAAGAAGAGTCGAGTAGCTCTGCGTACGTCTCTAATGCCTTCCGCTGTTTGTGTGAAAGTTTCTTTGGCACATCGATCGTCACGTCCACGAAATGGTCGCCACGGCCAGATCCGCGATGGATATTCGTGATGCCCTTGCCCTTCAGGCGGAATGTTGTGCCTGGCTGAGTCCCCGGAGGAATGGGCAAAGACTCGGATCCCCACAGCGTCTCGATATCGATCTTGGTTCCCAGAGCCGCATCAGAATAGGCGATCACGGATTGTGAATGAATGTTACGCCCATCTCGCTTCATCGACGGATGCTCAATCAACTCAATCACGATGAACAGATCGCCGCTTGGTCCTCCCTCGACGCCCGCATTGCCTTGCTCGCGCAACCGGAGCCGCGATCCGTTGTCAACGCCCTCAGGCACGGAAATGGAGATCCTGCTCTTCTCCTTGACTCGCCCCGTCCCTCGACATTCTTGACACGGATTCTCAATCATCTCTCCTGATCCGTGACAATCAGGACATGCTCGTACATTGACGAAGCTGCCAAGCAGGCTTTGCTGGCGGTACTCCATTTGTCCTCGACCATGGCAGGTTGCACAACTCTTCTTCGATGAGCCTGGCTCCATCCCGCTTCCAGAGCAGGCTTCACACCCCACCATGCGAGGAACTGCAACGGTCATTCGCGTTCCGTGGGCCGCGTCTTCTAGGGTAATACGCAGCTTGTACTCGATATTCTCGCCACGGCGAACGAGCTGCTGGCGCCCTCTACTGCCTCCTGTGCCGCCTTGTCTGAAGAACAGATCAAACAGATCATCGAATCCTCCGAAGCCAAATTCGCGATACGCGTCTCTCGCTCTGTGGAAGTCAGAGTCTCCGAACGTGAATTCCTGATTGGGGCCTGCATGGCCGTAGCGATCGTATTGCGCCCGCCTTTGAGGATCTGAGAGCACCTCATAGGCTTCGGCGATGCGTTTGAACTCTTCCTCGGCCTTGGCCCTATTCTCAGGGTTTCGATCCGGGTGAAGTTCCTTTGCTTTCTGCCGGTAGGCGCGTTTGATCTCGGCCTCGTTCGCTTCACGGGAAACGTCGAGGGATTCGTAATAGTCTTTCTTGGCCACGCATGCCCCTTTGGTTGATCTATGTCTGCTTGCCGGTCGTCCTGCTACTCTTGCTCGTCATACTCAGCGTCGATGTACTCACCCTCTGCTGTCGCGGAATCCTCGCCAGAAGGCGCATTGGGTGCGGCACCTTCTTGCGACGTCTCTTGATAGGCTTGCTGGCCGATCTCCTGAGACGCCTTGGATAGCGTGGCGATGGATGCCTTGAGATCCTCGACGCTGGCGTCCTGTGACAGTTTCTCTCGCAGTCGGCGAATCTGGTCTTCAATCTCTGACCGTTTGCCGGAGTCGACCTTCTCGCCGAGATCTGACATGGCCTTCTCTGCTGCATAGATCAGCTGATCGGCTTGGTTGCGCACCTCGATCAACTCTGCCTTCTTCTTGTCTTCGTCAGCGTGTACCTCGGCCTCCCTGCGCATGCGCTCGATCTCCGAGTCATCTAGCCGCGACGAATCCTGGATCGTAATCGATGCGGTTGTGTTGGTTGCCTTGTCCTTGGCTGTCACATGAAGGATGCCATCGGCGTCAATGTTGAACGTAACTTCGATCTGTGGAATGCCTCGAGGTGCCGGCGGAATGCCCGTAAGCTGGAATGTGCCTAGCGACTTGTTGTCACTGACCATCTTGCGTTCGCCCTGCACAACGTGAATCTGCACAGCAGGCTGACTGTCTTCTGCTGTTGTGAAGATCTTCGACTTCTCCGTAGGTATCGTCGTGTTACGCTCAATCAGAGGCGTTGCGATTCCTCCTAGCGTCTCGATAGACAGCGTGAGCGGCGTAACGTCAAGCAGGACGATCTGATCCACTTCTCCGGCAAGGATGCCGCCTTGAATGGCGGCGCCAGCAGCGACGACTTCATCGGGATTGATCTCGCGGTTGATCTTCCCAGGAATGCGGCCAGAGATGAGCGTCTGAACCATGGGGATCCGCGTTGAGCCACCCACGAGAACAACCTGGTCAATGGTGGACGCATCCTTGCCTGCTTCGCGCAAGGTAGCATCAACAACTTGAATCGTGCGCTGAAGGAGATCGTCGATCATGGACTCGAATTTGGCCCGTGACAGCTTCTTCTCCATGTGCTTGGGACCCGATGCATCGGCTGTGATGTAGGGAAGATTGATCGTCGTCTCCATGCGGCTAGACAGCTCTTTCTTTGCCGATTCCGCAGCATCCTTCAAGCGCTGCATGGCGCTGGCGTCGCTTGATAGATCGATCCCTGTGTCCTTGCGAAATTCCTCGGCTAGCCAGTCGATGATGCGCTGGTCGAAGTCATCGCCGCCCAGACGTGTGTCTCCGTCTGAGGCGAGCACATCAAACACACCGTCGCCGATCTCGAGAATCGAGACATCGAAGGTTCCCCCGCCCAAGTCATAGACGAGGATGGTCTGTTCGTGATCCTTGTCCAATCCGTAGGCGAGCGCGGCGGCGGTTGGCTCGTTGATGATGCGCATGACTTCAAGGCCAGCAATTGCACCGGCATCTTTGGTCGCCTGGCGCTGCGAGTCGTTGAAGTAGGCGGGAACTGTAATGACGGCCTTGTTGACTTTTCCCCCCAGATGGGCCTCAGCGTCGGCCTTGAGCTTCTGAAGGATCATGGCCGAGATCTGCTCTGGCGTGTAATCGGTGACCTTCCCATCGATGGTGATCTTGACGCGATGGTCGGTCCCCATCTCTCTCTTGATCGATGCGATCGTGTTGTAGGGATTGGTGATGGCTTGGCGTTTGGCCAAACGTCCCGCCAGCCGCTCACCTGAAGCGGTGAAGGCCACCACTGAGGGGGTGATACGCTCTCCTTCAGAATTCGTGATGATCTCAGGTGATCCGCCTTCGAGGACTGCGGCACAGGAATTGGTTGTCCCAAGGTCAATGCCAATAATCTTCTCTTTCATTTAGGGTTCTCCTCATGGAGAGCGGGTCCTTGGCTCACAGATACCCTGCTAGGTCTCAGGACACGCTCATCTCTTGTGTATCCGGGCATGAATTCCTCAACGATTTTGTTCTTCTCAAGATCGCTCTCCACACTCAGCATGGCTTCGTGTAGAGACGGGTCAAATGATTGGTTCACGACACCGATCGGCGTAACCCCTTTGCCCTCTAGCACCTGCTGAAACTGCGCGAAAATCTGCTCGACTCCAGAAATGAATGTCTCAACATCGTGATTGGATGACAAGCTCATGAACGCGCGCTGCAGATTGTCGTACAACGGCAGGAAATCGAGAATGATCTGATCGCCAATGCGCTCTCGAAAGACGGATGCGTCGCGCAAGGATCGCTTCTTGTAGTTCTCAAACTCGGCTTGAAGCCGTTGCAGACGATCAATGGTGGCGCGCAATTCGTTCTCGCACTCAGTGCCAAGGGGACTTTCGTTTGAAGGTTCGACGGTCGCCTCGGGTTGCACAGGTTCGTTGGCTTGATGTTCTTTCTTCTTGGATGACATCTATTCCTCCATCGGGCGCAGATGCGATGGTGACAACAGCGATTCCAGTCGGTTGGCAATGTAGCTGGCTGTTGACAACGCGCGTCCGTAGTCCATCCACAGGGGGCCAATCACACCGAGCACGCCAGCATGGGGCTTGTACGTGCAGCTGATGACACTGAATGTTTCCATGCCGTTCAGCGGGAAGTCGCCAATGCTTGCCACGATGTCCTCTCGATCCATCCGTGCCTGCGAGATGGCTTCGATGAACGCGGCTTCATCCTGCACGGCATGATTGAGATGAGAGAAGTGCTCCATGGCATGCTCGGGAACAACCTCTTGTAGGGCATCGGCAAGATTCAGTAGGCCATCAAACTGGACGGACTGTCGCATTCTGTTCTGCAGCAAACGCCTAAGAACAAACATGGCTTGGCGAACAGGCCGCTCATACCATCCGTCGGGGCCATCCTCAAGTGATAGAGATCTCACATCTGCTAGATGAATCCCCCTGAGTGTCTCATTGATGAGCGTCATGATGCGTGCAATCTCTTCTGGCCCCAGATTCTCTTCCAGTGTGACGTATCCATGCTCGACAATTCCGATGTCTGTGACGATGAGCAGAAAGGCAAGCTGGTGCGCGACCTTGAACAAGACCACGCGCTCAAGCTTGGTCTCAGCAGGGCGCGGAGGAATGACAAACCCGGCACATCCAGTCATATTCCCCAACAAGAAGGCGGTCTGTTTGATCGTGTGTTCCACGTCCAATTGCTGCATCTCGTATGCCTCGACGATCTCAACTCGCTCTTCGCGTGAGAGTTCAGAAAGGTCGAGTAGCCACTCCACAAAAAATTGGTATCCCAGCTTGCTGGGAACACGGCCTGAAGAGGAGTAGGGCTTGGCAATGAACCCGGCTTCCTCAAGGTCGTTCATATCATTGCGAACCGTCGCCGAGCTTACTTCCAGCCCGTAGTCCTCTAGAATCATGCGGGAAGACACAGGTTCATGGAACCGGATGTAGCGGTCTACAATCTCCTTGAGGATTAAACGCTGTCGCTCGGGTAGATCCATCATTGTTCGTTAGCACTCTCCATGTTGATCTGCTAATGGTAGTGGCAACGAACGGATGTGTCAACGTCCCATGAGGGGGCACGGTTGAGGCGCTACGCACGATCTGGGTTATGCACCGTGGCACTTCTTGTACTTCTTACCCGATCCACAGGGGCACGGATCGTTCCTACCAGGCTCTTTGTCCATGTGGGGGCGGCCGCCCATTCCCGGAGCTGCGGTGGAAGAGATATTCTGGCTGGCTGCTCCTTGGGAGATATCAGCGGATGGATGGACGTACTTGAGTTTTCGGTCGGCGGGAGTCGGGGTCTGCGACTGACCCGAAGAGATCGTAAGGCGCGTATTCAGTAGTGACCTACATGTTGTCTCTGCAGCTCGCGCAATCATCTCTTGAAACATGGCAAACGATTCACGCTTGAATGCCACCAAAGGATCTGTTCCTCCGTAGGCAGACCAGCCGATGCCTCCCTTGAGGTCATCAAGCATGTAGAGGTGATTTCTCCAAGCCTCGTCGATGGTATTGAGAATGAGGTATCGCGCGAGCAAGGAGAACTTGTCTCCCAGGCGCGCTTTCTGTTGAGCCAATGCTCCGTCAAGGCGAGCGCGGGCTCTCTCTGTCAACTGGGCAGGCGACTGATCTGTCAATGTAGACGCTTCGATGGGGCTGTAGATGGACAACTCCTGCGCAAGTCCGCTCAGATTCCACTCATCTTGGGGAACAGACTTGTTGCAGTATGACGCGACTACGTTGCTCGCAATCTCATCGAACAGCTGGGCCATGTAGTCATCAAGATCCCCTTCGTGCTGTGCTGCGAATTCGTCGGCTTTGTCCTCAGGCGGCAGCAAGAATCGATCACGGACAGCATAGATGGCATCGCGCTGTCTTGAGAGCACAAGGTCATACTCCAGTAGACGTTTACGGATTTCGAAGTTGCGGCCCTCAACGCGTTTCTGTGCCCGGCGAATGGCCCCAGAGAGCAGGTTGTGTTCGATGGCCTCGCCTTCTTCCAAGCCGAGACGATCCATGAGTGGAGCAATCCGATCCCCGCCAAACACGCGCAACAGATCGTCCTCCATCGACAGATAGAACTGAGACGATCCAGGGTCGCCTTGTCTGCCTGCCCTTCCGAGCAGCTGGTTGTCGATGCGGCGTGATTCGTGACGTTGGCAGCCGATGACGTGCAAGCCTCCCAATTCAGCTACGCCATCTCCGAGTTTGATGTCTGTGCCGCGTCCCGCCATATTGGT
>SPBW01000131.1 GCA_004525685.1 Candidatus Atribacteria bacterium | reverse complement strand
CTAGCGCGGTTACCTAGTCTCTTGCGGCAACAACCCCCAAGAAAGCGTATCGGCATCGAGGCGCTATGCGAGCCTCCGGCTGTCTCGTTCCTCGGCATCTGTCCTTGTCTGGTCCCAACCAAGAGCAACGCGCGTCTCGCAAGGGCTTTGACATCGCGGTGACGTCCGAAATCCTGCTCTGAGAAGGACCTGCGTATCCGCGCTGTGTCGGAGATGAAAGACGATAGATGGCCGACACTGGGAGCCTTTGAACCGTGGGCAGCGTCTTCTTGAACATCGATCTCCTCGCGGGCGACGCATTCTCTTGCGCCTTTGGACGTTTGAGATGTTCCCCTGCGCTCAAAGGCAGGCGATTTTCTACCCAAGAGTGCGGAGGTAGCTCGCACCGCAGCACGTGATCATCGTCCGATATCTGAACGTAGTCCGTCATCAAGATCGCTCGATGTTGACTCCTGCGCGACCGCCCCCCCGTGCTTGACGAATGCCCCTCTAGCCCGTACGTTCTGCCCAGTCCAGGAGGCTGTTTGCATGCATCAAGATCATTTCGGACAGATCGCCGCGGAGTTTGGCTATGCACCACGACAGGTGCGCGCAGCAGCAGAGCTTCTTGATGACGGCTCGACGGTCCCCTTCATCTCGCGCTATCGCAAAGAGATGACGGGATCACTGGACGAAGTCGCCATCGCGGCCATCCGCGATCGCCTACGGCAGCTGCGTCAGCTCAATGAGCGAAGGGATACCATCCTTTCGTCCCTTGAGGAGAGGGAGATGCTCACCCAGGAGCTAAAGGACGCCATCGAAGGGGCCAAGGCCTTGACTGAGCTTGAGGATATCTACTTGCCCTTCCGCCCCAAGCGAAGAACGCGCGCCATGATCGCACGGGAAAAGGGACTGGAGCCCTTGGCCGATCAATTGATGCAACAGGATTCAAGCCTTGATCCCGTCGCCCTTGCTGCCGCATTTGTCGATGCCGAGATGGGTGTCGACGATGCGGATGATGCGCTTGCTGGCGCGCGCGATATCCTCGCCGAGAGTGTCAATGAGTCTGCAGAAGCCCGCGCAGAGGTTCGACTGATCTTCGAGAAGAAGGCCACCCTCCGCACCGCTGTGATCAAGGGGAAGGAAGAAGAAGGCGCTTCGTACCGTGACTATTTCGACTGGCAAGAACCCATATCCAAGGCGCCGGCACATCGCATTCACGCCATGTTGCGCGCCGAAAGAGAAGGCATCATCCGTTTGGCTGTGCGCCCAGACGATGATGTCATCCTAGAGACGTTGTCACGCCGGTTCGTGCGTGGCCGCAGTCAGGCAGCAGACCAAGTAGCTCTGGCTGTGGAAGATGGCTACAAGCGGCTGATGGCTCCCTCGATTGAGAATGAGGTTCGCGCCAGGCTCGCCGAGATGGCTGATCGGGAGGCCGTGCGTGTCTTTGCAGACAATCTACGTCATCTCTTGTTGGCTCCCCCCCTGGGGCAGAAGCGCTTGCTAGCCATTGATCCAGGCTATCGGACAGGATGCAAGCTCGCGTGCCTCGACGCCCAGGGCCGATTGCTGGCACATGCTGTGGTTTATGTCGTCGGATCGAAACAGCAAGTCGCCAATGCTGGACAGTGCATCATCGACTTGGTGAAGGCCTATCATCTGGCGGCCATTGCCATTGGCAATGGAACCGCCAGCCGGGAGACTGAGGAGTTGGTGCGCTCGCTCGACTTCTCCGGGAAAGTGCCTATCGTCATGGTGAGCGAGGCGGGCGCATCTGTGTACAGCGCCTCTGAGATCGCGCGCAAGGAGTTCCCTCATCACGATGTCACCGTGCGCGGTGCCGTGTCCATTGGCCGGCGGTTGATGGATCCGTTGGCTGAACTGGTCAAGATCGATCCCAAATCGATTGGCGTCGGCCAGTACCAGCACGACGTCGACCAAGGGATGCTCAAGCAGTCGCTCGACGATGTGATCGAACACTGCGTCAATGCCGTTGGCGTCGAAGTCAACACAGCCAGTGTGCCGCTGTTGTCCCACGTATCAGGCCTCGGACCGAAGCTGGCCGAAAACATCGTGGCTCATCGTGACGAGAATGGCCCGTTTAAGAAGCGGTCCCAATTGAAGAAGGTTCCCCGTGTGGGTCCCAAAGCTTTCGAGCAAGCAGCAGGCTTCTTGCGTATTCGTGATGGTGACGATCCGCTGGACGCCAGTGCCGTTCATCCGGAAAGCTATAGCATCGTACGGCAGATGGCGGCAGATCTGGACTGCTCTGTCACCGATCTCATCCATCGTCCCGATCTTCGCGACAAGATCGATCTTGATCTCTACGTCACCGAGACCGTCGGCCTGCCTACACTGACAGACATCCTTGCCGAGTTGGCCAAGCCGGGCCGCGATCCCCGCGACTCGTTCGAGGTCTTCTCGTTTGCTGAAGGGATCACTGAGATCAAGGATCTGGCCGAGGGAATGAGGCTGCCGGGTATTGTCACCAATGTCGTCAATTTCGGAGCCTTCGTTGATATCGGCGTCCACCAAGACGGCCTCGTACACATCAGCCAATTGGCGGACAAGTTCATCAAGGATCCCTCCACGATAGTCAAGGTGGGGCAGCACGTGACGGTCACGGTCATGGAGGTCGATGTCGAGCGCCGTCGCATCGGGCTGTCCATGAAGAAGCAGTCGTCCTCGTAGGAGACCAATCGATGAAGCGCATTGCGATGTCGTTCAAGCTGCGGCCACAGATTCAAGATAGGCAGTGGCCCTATCGATCCATTCGCACAGCCGATTCAGAGGATTTGGCCATCCTCCTATATGCCTCATTCCGAGGAACCATCGATGACGAAGGAGAAACGCACGCAGACGCGCGGAAAGAGATTGACAAGACGTTTAAAGGGGAGTATGGGCTCTGGCTTCCCGAGTGCTCGTTCGTGCTAGAACAGGGCGGGTTCCTTGCGTCAGCGTGTCTCATCAGTTGGTATGAGCCCTCGGCGGCCCCTTTCGTTGTCTTCACCATGACCCGACCCGAATACAAAGGCCAGGGCATGGCCCGATACCTCCTGAAGCGCTCGATCAACGCACTTATCGCCCAGGGATACTCGCATCTTGAACTGCTCGTAACCGACGGCAACACGCCAGCACAGACGCTGTATGCCTCGCTCGGATTTCAAGAGATCCCTGCTGTCTGATCGCTCGCCAACGGACAACTTGGGTATAATTGCGCTTTGCTGCCCCGCCGCTGACGCGTGAGCGGCCGCAGATCTTGAGCTTAGGAGGCTGCCATGAGCACTGACAATACGACCATGGAGAAGATCGTCGCCCTCTGCAAGCGACGTGGATTCATCTTTCAATCAAGCGAGATCTACGGTGGTATTGGCGGGTTCTGGGACTATGGTCCCCTGGGCGTCGAGCTCAAGAGAAACGTCAAGGACGCCTGGTGGCGAGACATGGTCTCAGGCCATGACGACACCCAAGCGCCCGCCGGAGCGCCTGAGGTCTACTCGATGGCCGGGCTGGACACGAGCATCATCATGCACCCGCAGGTCTGGAAGGCCAGCGGTCACTTCGACTTGTTCTCAGACGAATTCGTCGACTGCAAGACATGCAAGGCCCGCTTCCGCTCCGACCAGATTCACGACAGTCAGTGCCCGAATAAACCGAGCAAGAAGCCTGGCGAACACAGTGATTGCGACCTGACCGAGCCGCGCGAATTCAACTTGATGTTCAAGACCTTTGTCGGCGCGTTGATCGATCCCAAGGCTGAAGCCTACCTGCGGCCCGAGACGGCGCAAGGCATCTTCGTCAACTTCAAGAACGTGTTGTCGACAGCCCGCGTTAGGGTTCCCTTTGGTATCGCGCAGATTGGTAAGTCGTTCCGCAATGAGATCACGCCGCGCAACTTCACGTTCCGATCCCGCGAGTTCGAGCAGATGGAGATCGAGTTTTTCTGTTCTCCTGAAGACTCACAGGATTGGTACAGCTACTGGCGGGACAAACGCGTCGCCTGGTATACCTCGCTTGGCCTTCGGTCCGAGAAGCTGCGGCTGCGCGAACATGAGGCCGACGAGCGCGCCCACTACAGCTGCGGCACCGCTGACATCGAGTATGCCTTCCCGTTCCTTGAATCAGGCGAATTCGGTGAACTCGAAGGCGTGTCGCATCGCAGCGACTTCGACCTGCGTAGCCACATGGAGGGAAAACTCATCCGTGAGGGCGATGAGCTGGTCGTCGAGCGTAACGAGCATGGCCAACCCGTCCATCCCGGCAGCGGCAAGGATCTCTCCTATTTCGACGAGAAGACACAGACCAAGTACATCCCCAATGTCATCGAACCGTCAGCGGGGGCCGATCGCGCCACGTTGGCCTTCCTCTGTGAAGCCTATGACGAGGACGTCATCCCCGATGAGAAGGGCGTAGACCAGGAGCGCATTGTACTGCGCCTTCATCCTCGATTGGCACCGATCAAGGCCGCCATCTTCCCGCTGGTCAAGAAAGACGGCCAGCCGGAGTTCGCTGCAGACCTGTATCGTGGGCTCAAGCAGCGATGGAACGTGTTCTATGATGAGAAGGGCTCGATCGGCAAACGCTATCGCCGACAAGACGAGTCAGGAACGCCATTCTGTGTGACTGTCGATCATCAGACGATGGAGGATGGCACGGTCACGTTGCGCGACCGCGACACCACAGCGCAGGAGCGCGTAAAGGCGGCGGGCCTGATGGCGATCATCGAACAACGCCTTCACATCTAGCATGAAGGCGCCCTATGCAGGCATCACGTTTCTGACCTACGAGGACGTAGCAGTCGGCGATCGTTTCTATCGAGAGGTCCTTGGCCTGCCGTTAATTGAAGATCAAGGCTGGGCCAAGGTGTATCGCATTCATGGATCTTCTCATGTCGGTATCGTGTCGGCCCGCCGTGGCCCCATCGACAAGCCCGTAGGTTCGGGGACATTGCTCTCCATCGTCGTCGAGGATGTCGATGCGTGGTACGAGACGCTTAGGAACGAATCGTCTATTGAGATTCTCGGCCCTCCTGCCATGGTTGGTGAGCTTCCCGTCTACAGCTTCTTCCTCAAGGATCCAGCCGGTTATCACGTCGAGATCCAAGCATTCACTGACGACGAGACACAGCAGCGATTCGGCCACATCTCAGGCCAGTTGCGCGCCTCAACTAAGGATTGCCGATGTTCAGACTCGGGCTGCGGGTGCCAAAAAGACGCATGAGTGACGATCAATCCATTCGCAAGGCCGAAGAGAGATTGCCCTCTTCGATCAGACGGATACCATGGGCACGATCAAGATCGTGTCTGAGAACTTCGTTGACTACCTTCATCTATCCAGGTGTTCGAGGCAATGGAAAACCGTAAACGCTCTCTGAGACTACCCTGCAAAGCAGTACAAGATCCTCGGTCAGCAAGGAGCCCTAATGAAACGACTCTCTATCCTGCTGTGCATCAGTTTGAGCCTACTGTCTGTTTTTCTTGGCGCTGTGTGCCAAGAGACAGCAGAAGAAGCCGTCAAGGCCGTGTCATTCATTGAGGGCGGCCGATATGGCTTTGCGCGTACGTTCCAGGTGGCTCTTGGAGATCTTGATGGTGACGGCGATCTAGACGCTGTCTTCGCCAACATTCCTGCAAGAAGCGAAGTCTGGATGAACGACGGAAACGGTCGTTTCACGAATGCTTACAAAAACATTGGAGACAAGGCCCGCGGAATGGGAATCGGAGACCTGGACGGTGACGGAGATCTTGATTTGTTGATGTCACCTGCCAGCAGCTCAGACCCCAGCCGTGTTTATCTCAATGATGGATCTGGTGGATTCACGGTCGCGGCGCAGGATCTCGGCGACACCACGATCCCCGCCAATTG
>SPBW01000238.1 GCA_004525685.1 Candidatus Atribacteria bacterium | reverse complement strand
TGTCTCGCATACTCTATGTAAGATCAGGGGCAACGACCGCGTATGACGAATAGGAGGCATGATGACCTACTCTCCCATCTTGGCTATCGCTACGGCCTTTTTTGAGATCAGCGTCGCGATCTGGGCGTTGAGAGGTCCGGGCCGCAAGCCCATCATTCGGACGACAAGCGCCATACTGATTCTTCTCGCCGCCTACCAGCTTGTTGAAGTCCTCGTGTGTACGCGTGCCCCGGTCTATGGGTTCATGCCGCAGATGGCCTTCATCGTTGTCACGTGGCTTCCACCGTTGGGGTTACTCTTGATTGCTCAGCTTTCCCCGTCTCAGTCAAGCGTGAACTACGCCATCTCCTACTTCATGCTTGCTGTCGCCCTGTCTATCGTTGTTTGGATCGCTTTCGATGATCGATTCGTGTCCGACTCCGTCTGCAACATCGTCTATGCGAAGTACTCCAGTCCGCTACCTCGGTTTCGCATCTACGCTTGGTTCTACTGGATCGGATTATTCGGCATGATTTCCCTATCGGCATTGGGAGTGAGAAATTCCGATGACCTTGGGCAGCAAAGACTCCTCAAGACCGTGCTGATGGGGTCCCTAGGATTCATCGTTCCAGCTGTGGTGGTGAATCATTTCGTCACAGCGGCCCAGGGCGCATTACCTTCGGTCATGTGTCACTTCGCACTGGTTCTCGCCATCTTCTTGGCGAAACTCATCACCATCGAACGAAGAAGCAGTCTCGCGGGGTCTCTAGAGCCCCAACATCGGGGTTGATGCGGATGAAGCCTGTGCGTGGGGGATTGGCCTACACCACCATCACACATGCTGCGCGGGCGCGCGGAGCGTCTTGCGTCATCCAGACTTGGTGCGCCTGATTCTCAACTCCACCCGAATCATCAGCAACAAGAGCAACGCCGTGCTCACGATGGCGCGCACGGCATATACCGTAGCCAGTGTGCCCTTGCTGGATAACAGAGAGAAGATGGGGGCCAGCAGCAAACCAATCCACATGCTGAACGACTCCGTATTGCGATCTGATCGCCAAAGCCTCTTGATGACTGGGAAGTAGGCGACCACAAGAATCAGCTGAATGGCAAGATGCGCCATGGTATGCTCGCGAGTCAGTGCCCAAATGGCAATGATGACGAGCACGCCGCCAAGGCATCCTACATCGAACCGGCTGAAGCGAGAGCTTCGATCTCCCCATACGGCGATGGCAAGGGCAACGCCTCCGCACAGCACAAGATCGGCGCTGTTTAGCACATTGTCCAGCAAGCCATACCCGCCTTCCAACAAGTAGGTGGCGAGGCTTCCAATCACAGCGATCGTGAAGAACACCCACATGGCAAGCGCTGGGCTGATCCTGTTCTTGCGGATGAGATACACATAGCGAAGACCAATGAGAAGATTCGTGACACACACTGCCAGTATGGAGAACGTCCGCATGCTCTTCCTCTCCAACTTCCGCTTGAGTGACCGAAGTCTAGCTCCATTGGCTGCAGCCCGCCAGGAAGCGAAGCCCATCTACCCAGAGCATCATTGACCCAGAGGTGGCAAAGTGCGCGAAGGCAGTGTGGGCATACCAGGCAATCATGAAGAGATGGCCTCATTCTTCGATACACGCGCAGCAGATCACGAGCGCCCCATGCAGGAGAAGATCGAGGGCTTCGACCTTTTCTACCGCGCCATCGCTTGCGCGCTGCCGCAGCTCCGATCGACTCCTCTCATTCTCGATCTAGGCATGGCACAGGCCTTGAGCTACATCGCTTGTTCGAGCGCTTCCCCCAAGCCAACGTCGTGGGGATCGCTCTCTCTGCAAAGATGCTCAACGAACTGGCTCGCAAGGATCAGCCTTGGCAGGCTCACCTCCGCCTCATCAGGGGATTCTTTTTGGAGTTGGATCTAGGGAAGTCAACCTACGATGCCGTCATCTCTTCGATGGCTCTTCATCACTGGATTCCGGGAGTGAAGCTTCGTCTGTACGAACGCATTCGCATAGCGCTTCGCCGCGGTGGCGTGTTTGTCAATGACGATTACGTCACAACAGAGCAGGAATCGACAGAGCGGCTCGCGTCCTTCAAAGCGAGTTGTATCAGCGACAGGCATCTGCAGCACATTGATCTGCCTCTCAGCATCCAGCAGGAACAGGAGCTGCCGCAAGAGGCAGGGTTTCCCGCTATTCGACTCGCATTTCGGCGCGCCAATACCTGTGTCTTCGCTGCAGTAACGTAGAGCCCAGCTAGCTAAAGCAGCCACAAGCTGATCGCCATAACGACCATTCCGATGATGACGCCGACAATGGCCAGATGTTCATGTCCAAACGATCGGGCAACGGGAACCAATTCATCAAGCGCTATGAACACCATGATTCCGCCCACCCCCGCCAGCACGTAGCCAAGAATCGCCGGGCTAAGGAATGGCAGCAAGATAAGGGCGGCAATACCAGCGCCCACAGGTTCTGCCACGCCAGACAAAAACGAGTAGAGGAAGGCACGACGTCGGCTTCCCGTTGCTGCATAGATCGGCGCTGCCACGGCCAATCCTTCAGGGATGTTGTGAATGGCGATGGCCACGGCAATGGAAATACCCAAGGAAGGATCCTCCAGTGCGCCAGCAAACGCGGCCATTCCCTCTGGGAAATTGTGGATGGCGATCCCAAGCGCCACAAACATGCCCGTCTTGAGCAAGTTGGAACTGCCCATTCCAGCACCAGCGTGTTCTTCCTGCCCCAGATAGTCGTGCGGGATCACGACATCGATAAGGAACATGATCATCATTCCGAGGAAGAAGGCGATGTGCGCAGGCATGAATCCAGCAGACTCCACGCCGCTCTGCAACAGTTCTACAAATGAGACGTGAATCATGACACCGGCAGAGAATCCAAGAGTGAGGGTCATGAACTTGGGGCCAGGCTTGCGAACGGCAATGCCCAGGATGCTGCCTATGGTCGTTGAAAGCCCTGCTAGAGCAGACAGCAGCAACGCGAATCCGATGTTCCCCATCCCTTCTCCTACACACCAAGCTCTGTCAGGCAGCCTATTCCAGCCACTTCACAGGGTTCTCATCATGCCATAGCCCCGATATCAGGTGCAACTCAGTGCAGACTCAGTGCAC
>SPBW01000269.1 GCA_004525685.1 Candidatus Atribacteria bacterium | reverse complement strand
GCCGCTGCTCGCACGAGCCATCATCCGCAAGTTTGGGTCTGGCACGATGACGGGCCTGATCAAAGGGCTGGTCGAGTTCCTTTCAGGAGGAACGCACGGCATTGTCATTGTGCTGATCTCGCTCATTGAAGGGCTGTTTGTTGATGTGGGAATGAGTATGTCATCACGACGCTCGCTGGGCGTCATGGCGCTTTCAGGTGCCGTCGCCTCAGCGACCAATGTGTTTGTGTTTCAGGCGATCTACTTCGCCAACATCCCGGTGTCGCTGCTCCTTGGTATGGCAGGATTGGCATCCATTTCGGGCGCATTCTTCGGCGGATATCTAGCGTGGGATCTGCAGGGCTTGCTCCGCTCATCGAATTTGCTTGTGTCTGTTGCGCGCGAGAGTGACCGACGCAAGCCCATCTCATGGCGACGGCATGTTGTTACGTTGCTGGTGATCCTTGCCGGGCTGGCTGGTGCCACGACGTACTACGTGAGTGTGTACGATCCGTTTGTCGCACCAGATGCTGTGAGCATTGAGGGCGCAGTGGCCCAGCCTTATGTCTATCGCCCAGCAGAGTGGGACGGTCATACGGTTACGATCACAGCCGAACTGAGAGGAAGCACGACGACCATTCCCGCGCGAGCCTACACCGGACCTCTTCTGCATGAGATCCTTGCCCAGGCGGCGCCCGAGGCATCGGCAAAGACACTTCGTGTGGTGGCGTCTGATGGATACGCGGTTGACATGGATCTGGGGGCGGTCTTGCTAGACGATCAACTTCTCTTGTTCTTGGATGAGGACGGTCACGAGCGTCTTGTCGCAGCGGCCTATGATGGCTCTTACTGGGTCCAAAAGGTGAGGCGCATTGTCGTCTTGTAGCTCCCCCTTCATTCGCGTCGAGAACCTCTCGGTTCGATTCCCGGGACGGTCAAAAGACGCCCTATCTGACGTGTCTTTCTGCATTGAGCCCGGCAGCGCCATTGCCATCGCGGGGCCTTCGGGCTGCGGCAAGACGACGCTATTACGAACGCTCGCTGGTTTCATCCCGGGCATGATTCACGCTGAAGTAGATGGCGAGATCCGAATTGATGACCAATTGCTATGCGTTTGCGAACTGTCGCAGCTATCGCAGACGATTGGGCTTGTGCAGCAGGATCCCGATGCACAGGTTTGCACACTGCGTGTCCGATCTGAAGTGGCGTTCGGGCCAGAGAATCTCTGCTTGCCGAGGCAGGAGATCGACGCACGCGTGCGCGATGCGCTGAGCCATCTAGGAATCTCCCATCTTGCCGAACGGGATACGACCACGCTATCTGGAGGTGAGAAGCAACGACTGGCAGTGGCCTCCATTCTTGCCATGGAACCATCGGTCATCCTGCTTGATGAGCCGACGGCACATCTTGACCCGGCTGGAGCGAAGACGCTATTTGATCTATTGAAGGCGCTGCAGATGCAGACGGCATGCACGCTTCTCATTGCCGAGCATCGACTTTCCCCGCTTGAGATCCTAGATCCGCAGCTCTGGATCCTCGATGCGGGACGTCTCGTAATGCGCAGAGAGAACCGAACTCACGCAGATGCATCCACCTTGGCCCGTGAGATGGGTGTGCATCGATCGACACCCTCCGATCGGCGGTTTCATTCTGGAGGTCTGCGGATCGAACACCTCAGTTTTGGGTATCAGGGGCGACTTCTGAGTGACCTTTCTCTGAGCGTACGACGGGGAGAGATTCTGGGCATCATCGGCCCCAATGGCGGTGGGAAGACAACCTTGCTCCGGCTGATCGCTGGGTTGGAAAAGCCAGACGACGGCATCATCGCTCGCCCGATCGATATGAGTGTCGGGATGGTATTTCAGCATCCGCATCAACAGATCTTCGAGCGCACCGTACGACGGGATCTTGAGCTTGAGAGTCCCCTTGATGAAGCTGACGTGGTCTCCATCCTTGCCTTCGCTCGCCTAGCTGGCCTTTCTGAGGTACCTCCTCACTCGCTGAGTCTCGGCGAACAACGCAGACTAACAGTGCTAACGGCGTTTAGGGGAGATCCAGATCTACTCTTGCTGGATGAGCCCTTCATTGGTCAGGACCGAGACAACGTCGCCTGGATTGTCGAGAGAATTCGGAATGCTAGGGATCGCGGAGCCGTTATTTGCCTTGTCACGCATGACATTCCGATGGCAGATGCGCTGTGCGATCGCCTTCTGTATCTGGGGAATGAAGCCATGCTTGGGACGCCGAGCGAAATCTTCAATGCATTGCGTGATTCGGGGAACATCGCGTTCACTCCGCAGTTCTGGAAGGGGGACGTATGATTCCCACTGTCTCCTATCATCCTGGAATTCACGGCCTGCATCGCGTTTGCCCTGAGAGCGGGCTGGCGTTCCTTGCCTGTGCGCTGCTCGCGGTTCTCGGGGCAGGAAGCCTAGCCATCAAGTCTGGAATCCTTGTTCTCGTATTTGCATTGGCGATTTGGTCCGAAGGATCTGTTCGGGCATGGTGTCGATCACTCCGGTTTGTGGCCATCTTCTCTGTGTTGCTTTTTCTGGCGCAGATTCTGGCGATTCGCGAGGGGACATCGTTCTTTCGGTTCGGCGTGCCGATCACGTCCGGCGGGGTTCTGGCAGGGATAAACATGGCGCTGCGCTTTTTGGTCGTTTTGTCTGCAAGTTTCCTGTTTGTCCTCACGACCGATCCAGATG
>SPBW01000241.1 GCA_004525685.1 Candidatus Atribacteria bacterium | reverse complement strand
TACATCCTGGCTACAGGGATGGCGGTTCCTCCGCCAGACTCGATCTCGGAGGCGCACGGAAAACTCCAGGCTCGTGAAGCTGCGCTGCAGTTTGCGTACCTCCGTTTGGCAGAAATCATCGAGGGGATTGAGATCCTTGGTGTCACAACAGTGAGAGATTACATGCTTGAGGAACAGGCGCTGGAATCTATCGTTGCGGCTGAAGTGAGCATGGCTCAGATCGTCCCGTCGCTCGAGAGCTGGGACGTTCCGGACAAGACCTTCCTTTTCTTCTTCAAGAGGCCAGGCAAATGGCAAGATGGCGAATATCACGTGACGATTCAGTACAACTTCCTCGAGCGGTTGCCCATGACCATAGCTCCCTTCTCGATTGATCCACGAACATCGACTGTCGGCGAGAATGTCGACGCGACTCCATACTCAGGACTCATTCTGGATGCTCTAGGATTCGATCTCCAGACTACATTGTATGTGCGATTGGTGGACCCCGACGAAAACGAAGTTGCTGTTATTCAGGGACTGTCCTTTGTCCCCTCAGCCGCATACAAGCTCTCGATGGGCGCCGTCTCTGTTGCCAGAGCTGAGAGCGATCCGCGTGTAGGTACCGCGCCACTAACGGTCGACGTGAGCGGTGTCGGTGCAGACGGCCATTCGCTTGTCATCTCGCACTTGAGCGCAGACCTGATCCGGCAGATGCAGTCGACGTCCGACATTTTGCTGCCATCAAGTCAGAAGGTCATCATCGTCACCAGTAGCATTACACACTAGGAGAAAGGCAGGGTAGCAGGGAGGGAGTAGAGGCATGCGGCGGTCTGGAAACATGGCATCGGCAATCGCAATCGTCTGTGCAACCTTGATTGCCATTTCCTGTTGCGTGCAGGGCAGTGTCATTGTGACCGTATCGGGAGTAGCTGCTCTGGACTCGAATTGCGACATCGACGACATCAGGGATCAGGCCATTCGCGATGCCTGGCGCCGTGCTGCTGAGCAGGGTGCGGGTCTCTTCCTCCACGCTGAAACGCGTGTCGAGGATCTCATGTTGGTATCCTCCGAGCTTTCAACTTGGGTGGATGCCGTCATTCTAGAATACACAGTGCTGCGAGCTTGGGAAGACGATCTGTTCTACTGGATTGAGATTGAAGCCGAAGTCGACACATTCAAGTTGGGACAGACGTTGGAATCTCTGGGTGTCGCGATTGAATCAGTCGGAGACCCCCGCACGGCAGTTCGAATCTCAGAAGTTCGTTTGGGCGAGCGGCAAGAGCTGTCCATATCAGAAGCAATCGTTCGCGAGGCCCTCAAAGACAAGGGATTCATTCTTGTTGAAGCAAGTGAAGCATCTGGGGTTTCTTTCGCATCTCTTGGCGAGGAGAACGCCCAGACGGCACTTGAGCTTGCTCAAGCCTATGCCGCTGATGTTGCCGTCGTGGGCAATGTGGAAGCCGTGCCTGCCGGTCAAGTTGAAATCGGGCTGTTTACTTGGTATTCGGCTCGGGCATACACAGATCTGACCGCGATCCTGCGTAGCACAGGAGAAGTACTCGCCTCTTCTTACGGCGAAGCGACAGTCCCCGCACTCAGTCTTGAGGTAGCCAGCGTTGAGGCGATCGAGCGGGCCGTTACCTCTGCATTGCCATCTCTGATGTTTGAAGCCATCGCCAATCTCAGCATGATCAATGGGAGCGGGCTTCGAGCGATGCAACTGGTTGTCGAAGGGGCGCGCAGCCTTCATGAGGCCCAGCAAATCCAGGTTGCATTGGGCACATTGCGTGAGGTTTCGGACATCGAACTGCGGCAATACGGGGAAGCACTCACAGCCTACAGCGTCGCCTATCTTGGACCATCTGACAGTCTAGGGCGCGAGCTGGAACAAGCGGCGTTTTCTGCTCTGCTGCGATCCTATCTGGGTCGAGACACGCGAATGACCGTGGTGGCACTTGACTTCGGATCAATCCATGTGAAGCTGGAATGAATGATGAACGGTGTGAAGGAGGAACCATGAGTCGAGGCCAGGCGATGGGATGGAGTCTGTCTCTCATCCTGCTATGCGTTTCGATCTCGGGATTCGGGGATCGAATCGAGCTACATGACGGAATGATCGCATATGGTACTGTGACGCGGGTTATCCCTGGGGATCGTGTTGAGATGGTGCAGCTAGATGCCACAGGCACTGCCGTGACCTTGCTGTCGTACGGACTGAGTGAGATCGCCGAGGTTGTGGTGATCGACATGGCGAAGATCCCTTCGTCGCTGATGCTGCAATCTGGAGATCAATTTCAGGGGAGACTCATGAGTTCACCCCTGGAATCGAAAATCGAGTTCCAGTCTGATTCGGGCGGCATCTACACGTTTGATGCTGCGTCCGTCAAGGAAGTAATGTTCTCGCTTCGTCCCGCAGACCTGCTAGAAGAGGCACCATCATTGACAGCTGCTCCCGGATTGAGTCCAGGCATTGGACTCGGTTGCTCAATCTCCCCCGTCTCATTCGGCGTAACCAGTGATGCTCTTGCTGTGTTTAGCGAGAAGTGGATGCTGATTGCTGCACTGGGCATGCATCTTGATTGGGAAGACCCCGATCGATGGGGAATCGGCGTCAGTAGCGATCTGACCTATCTTCGCCAGTTCGAGGGGTGGTATGCGGGTTTGGGAACGGGCGTGTTCTTTGACATGACAGACATCGTGTGGGATCCAACCGTGAACATCCGCGTTCTCATCCCCTTCACGCTTGGAGAGTGGCAATCGACGATATCCCTAGGCTATGTGATCCGGCTGTAAGGACACGACACAGTGCTTGACAAGATAAGGAGATAGAAATGCGAAAGCTACAGATCGCCTTCTCCAAGACGGAGAAAGGGAAACGGCTACTGGAGAATCTAGAAGAGCTGCATCAAAACCAAGAAGTCACGGAAGCCCAATTCGATGCGATGAAGAGTGAGTATTCGACGTTTCTCAAGGAAGCCGAAACAGAACTCGAAACGCTTCAAAAGGAATTGCAGCAACGGCATGACACTGCTGTGAAAGAGCATGAGCGATTCAAACAGGAATTGGCCAATCTCGAAATTCGTATCAAGGTGGGAGAACT
>SPBW01000274.1 GCA_004525685.1 Candidatus Atribacteria bacterium | reverse complement strand
GGAATGCCCGCCGGCCGCTGCAACCAATCGTCGCCCTCCATCCCAGCTGTGAAGGTCTCAATGAACCCGTTGCTTCGTTTGAGACCCATCCAATAGGCGTTTGCTGTTGAATTCACGCTATGCCTCCAAGCAATCGAAGTCGCCTTGCCAGTCTGCCGGACTATGTGCCAAAGAGTCTGCTTCGGAAGAGAAAGAACACCGCGCCCAATAGACAGAGTCCAGCCCACACGTAGTCCATCGAAATCTTCTCCTTCAGATACAACACCGAGAATGGAACGAAGACGAAGAGGGCAATCGCCTCTTGCATGATCTTCAATTGACCGACACTCATCACTTCATGCCCCAGGCGATTGGCTGGCACTTGAAGCATGTACTCGAATAGCGCAATACCCCAGCTCACAAGCGCGGCAATGATCCAGGGCCGATGGGCTAGGTTTCGTAGGTGCCCGTACCAGGCGAATGTCATGAAGACGTTGCTGCAAGAAAGTAACAGTGCGGTGACGAGGATGCGGTTCATGATCCGTCTCGCACGAAGTCGATCGCGTTCACAATGCAGCCGTTGGCCATTCCGTCACTCCCCACTTCGATGCATCCTCGCATTTCGCGCATTGCCCACTGGCACCACAATTGCCGCGCAGCATGCTACAGGCGCGAGTCACAGGGAGCAAGGGGATTCGCCCTAGAGAAGGCCGCACGCACGGATCCGAAGGAGGTGAACGGCCGAGAGCTTCGCAAGCCCGGAAGATCTATACTCTACGCGAACCCTGCGGAACTTCGTTGAGTCGAAATCCGAAACGTCGAGGGCAGAGGGAGAGATCATGGGGCGAGAAGAGAAGAGAACACGCGAGCGCGCTACGAAACTGCTGACGAAGCGGTTGAACCGTCAGCCGACAGAAGAAGAGATCGCCAAGGAGATTGAAGGCTTCCGGGAAGCGCAAGGCCTCGCTCCACAGCTGGGCCGAGAAGCCGCCCGTTCCCCGGCACCGAAACCTTCGCGACGACCGCGCTAACGGTACGCCGGGAGACTCCTACTCATGGCCTTCGCTTCAACGCAGGGAACTCCCCCGCAGCTCCATCACGTGACCGTTCGAAGGTCGCATGGTTCTCCGAAAACGATGGACTCAGGCAACTCGTGATTGCACCTTGAGTTGCTTGGGGAGAGCTTCCAATAACAGGGCTCAAGGAAAGGGTCAGTACTTCCCGAGTTGTGGTGTATTGCACGACCCGCCCCCGGAAGCTGACGCGAAGCTAGCCGTGAACAGCCGCCGGCCCGTAGAATGGTTCGAGAAGGGAGATACCATGCTCAAGAAGCGACGTCCTCGAGTGGTTGCGACGTGTGTAGCAGTTCTGCTGGCTGTCACGGCGTGGAGCGCGACGGGTTCGGAGCTCCGTGCCGGTGGGCGCGCGGTGCTCCTCGGATCGACCTTGCCATCGGCGGGGGCCAGCGCCGAGATCGATCTCTTCGTGGGGCTCGGGGATATAGAAGCCTTCAGCACGACAGAACTGTCGCTCTTTCCATACACGACGGGCAGCGAAACGGTCGCCCTGTCGCTCGTTCGCGATGGACTGAGTCTCACCGCCGAGTACCAGTTCAGCATCGTGCCACTCGGGATTTCAGCTGCGACGATCCTCGCGCAGGCCGCGCCGGCGCCGTGGGTAGCAGCCTGGGGATCCTTCCTTGTTGATGTGGGAGTAGAAGGCGAAGCACGCCTGTTGGGCGACAGCTTCGCGGCGACGCCACTCCGCGCCGAACTCTGGGTGAAGGGATACTCCAGCATCGGAGGGAGTCTTGGCCCGTTCGATTCCGTTCGCGTCGCGGTGACGCTCGAGGGCACGCTGAGCTCCCCGGGCGGGACCGTCTGGCCGACGCCCACTCTCACCGCGTCAGCTTCGCTTGGCCGTGCAACGCTCTCGAGTGAGACGGAGGCGTCGCTTACTGGCGGGTTTCACGTCGTGGCGGAGACCGTATCGCTTGCGTGCTCGTGGCGCGAGCTCGGACTCTCAGGGAAGGCGTGGTGCACGTTCTCCGAAGAGCCATCGGGGCCGACTGTCGGGTTCCGCATCTCGTACAAGTTCGGCGCTCTGCCGCTGCGGCCGTTCCCGGACAGCACAGACTGTGTCGGTGGCGTCTGCCGCTAGCTCGCCGCCGGGCAAGTTCGGGAGCCGCACGCTTCATCCCCCCCATGCAAGGTAATGGGAGCACCCCCGGCCAACAGTTCCGGCGATCCGAGCGATCCAATCTTGCTCATCTGACACGGAGGATCACGAACAGCCCCTCAGGCGTGTTTCGTCGCGGAATGGTGGGAAGCCCCGATTCTTGTGAATGAGCAAAGATCGCTGTTCCTGCTGAATAGCGGCAAGCCCAGATTCTTGCGAATTAGCAAAAGGCGCTGTTTCTTGCGAAATGAGGCGTGCGTCCCACGAATTCCTGGAGGCTAGCGGCTTGTCATGCAATTGGAGTTCAGCAACTTCAGGTGTCGTATTGCAGGACTCGTCCCCGAAACTGGATCTCTCGAATGGCCGAAGGCAGACCTTCGAACTCAGTCCTCAGAGGGCGAGCCATGGGGATTTGATATCGGTGTATCGCAAGTGATGCAAAAGGC
>SPBW01000147.1 GCA_004525685.1 Candidatus Atribacteria bacterium | reverse complement strand
GTATCGCTGAAGCCAAGATTATCGGTCAGGGTTAGCGAGACCGCATACGTTCCGGCCTCCGCGTAGGTATGGTCCTTCGTCATGACGTTGCCGAAAAACGCAAGCGCTCCGCTTCCGCTCTCAAGATCTACGGTCTCTATCGTTCCATCGCCAAAATTCCAGATCAATTGTGTCGCCTTGTGTTTGCTGTCACCGGTCTTCTGAGGATAGGCCTCACGCGCGTCGAACCGCCACGTCAGAATCTCATTGGGATTTCCCCAAGAGAATAAAGACCCCCAGAAGTCGACTTCCCGTGCTGTGAATGTGGCGTCGGGTTCGCCAGCAATACTGACTGTCTCGTGGTCATTGTAGACGCCGCCATCCGAGTATGTAGACGTCAGCGTCACACGATACTCACCAACCACTGTGTAGGTATGAACAACGTCCTTTCCTGTGCTCGATGTGCCGTCGCCGAAGTCCCACTCGTACAGTAAGACGTTATCGCCAACGCTCACGTTTGCAGACATGCACAATGACAAAGGCGGGCGACTAACCCAGTCCTGCGTATCGATACTCCCCACACACTCGTCGATGACGGCACCCGGTAGCCGCGGCCCCTCGCAGCCAGTCGTCAACAGCAGTACCCCCACGCCAACCAGAACTGCAATCCATCGACCTCGATACTTCATAGCCCAACCCCCTAATGCGAACTTGTGTAGCCACAGCGCGGCGTTTTCGCGACCGAACGCCGATGTTCTCGCCCTTCGAGAACTCAACCCGACCCTGCGTGACCAAGGCCCGGCGTTTTCGCAAAGCGAAAACCCGAAAGCAACCGGCAACCGCCAATTGGGCCGGTTGCCAGAGTCTAGCACACATGGGCAAGCGGGAACCCCGCTTGAAGAAGCGGGGTCCCCGACAAGCTAGATCTCGTCCCAGAGAACGGGGTTTCGCACAGCGCCGTTCTCCAAGCTGCCCGCAGTGCAGCCCGTGCTGATCTTCGAGCTCAGTTCGAATCATAGAGATCGAAGATCCCCAGGCACCTTGGGGAATAGCCGCGCATCTTCGATGCGATCCAAGCCGCAGATGAAACGTGTCAGCCGCTCGATGCCGATGCCAAAGCCAGCCGAGCGCGGGACGCCACGGCCCACTTCTTCCAGATAGCGAGCGAACTTCGCCCTGGGAATCCCATCGCGATCGAGGCGACTGTGAATCCGATCAAGCTCGAATTCCCGCTCGCCTCCCGAGAGCGCTTCGCCGAATCCTTCGGGATACATCAAATCCATATCCAACAACACGTCGGGGCGCTCTGGATCTTCGCGATCATAGAATTCACGAATGCGCCGCGGGAAGTCGATCACCCACGACGGGCCATCCAGCGTAGCGGACAGCGCATCGTCGAACGGTTCTCCAAATTCTGACGCAGCATCAGCGAACGTATGGCGCACAAACGGCCGCGCTGGAACCGGCAATGTGCGCCCCAGTGTGGCAAGCTCCACGCTGCAGCAGGCCAGTACGGATTCGAACACGGCACACACAAGGCCCTCGCCCAAGGCGATGACGTCATCACGGCAAGCATCGCGCATCTCGAGATCCAGCTGCACGAACTCCGCCAAGTAGCGGCCAGCACTGGCACGCTCAGCGGGTTCCATGCGCACGTTGGGCGCGAAACAGAAGATTCTGGGCAGCGTCCGCAGCGCGATCTGTTTATGAAAGATCATGCTCTTCATCAGCTGATACGCCACGCCATAGAAGTCCACCTGGCCATCATAGGTCTCGTGCCGCAGGGGATCGGTAATCGGGGAAAGCAACACCGGAAGAATCTCGGTGAAGCCTTCACTACGCAGGAATTCGCCTGCGCTTCGCACGATTTCGCTCTTGATCGTCAATACAGCCACTCGTTCTCTATCTGTGGTAATACGCATAGCAACTTCCTTATATCTACACGCCAGCAATCAGGGACAGCGCCCTGCGCTGGTCTTTATGAATGAGCCATGGAATTCATGGGAACACCAAGCTCAGTAAGATCACAGCGGGCTTGGATTTTGCGCCGAGGGATTCAAATCAGACTGACCCTACTCAAGAAGAGTCGGGCGTTGACTCGAGCTAGACGATTCGCTCGTACTAACGAGCCGTCGTCTAGACGGCGTTCTGATTAGCTTGTTGATGGAAGAGGAGGTGTTGATTCTGTTGCGCGAACGTCCTTGTTGAGCCGACTACTGCGCATGTTCGTGTAATCATACTGACCACCTCTTCGTGTTGAGATAGAGCACCCTACCAGAGAGAAGGGCTCAAATCAATATCCGATGTCTCTCGCAAAGCCGCCAAGAGCGCCCAGAGTGGCGGAACAAGAGCTCAGAAAATGCCAGTGCAATCTGATGATGGCAATGCACCCAAGCCCTGATTGCCACAACAGTAACATTATCAGGATGTTTCTTTGCGAGCTTGGCGAGCTTGGCGAGAAAGACGCAGTTCGCCGTTTGCCTCTTCGTTCTCCGCGCACTCTGGGGTAAAGTCTTCTCTAACGGGGGTGGGGTTAGATGAGGGAACAGGCTGTACGCGCATCGGGGTATCGTTGGATCATGCTGGTGGTATTCATGTTGGCCATTGGCGTCAATCAATTGCTGTGGATCAGCTTTGCGCCAGTCACCGGCGATGCCGCCGCCTTCTACGGCGTCTCAGACTTGGCAATTGGATTGCTGTCGCTCGTGTTCATGCTGGTGTTCATCGTGGTGTCGATCCCCGCATCGTGGGTATTGGATACCTACGGCATCCGCGTGGGCGTGGGCATCGGCGCCGTGCTCACCGGCATATTCGGCTTGCTGCGCGGCGTGATGGCCGCCGACTACACGTGGGTCCTCATCTGTCAGATTGGCATTGCCGTCGGCCAACCGTTCGTGCTGAATGCCATCGCCAAACTGGCCGGTCGTTGGTTTCCGCTGGGTGAGCGTGCCACAGCCACGGGCCTGGCGTCGCTCGCCATCTATGGCGGCATCTTCACCGGACTAGCGATTACACCGATGATCGTGCTTCGAACGAGCCTCCCCAATGCGCTGCTGATCTACGGCATCATTGCCGCCGCAGTCGCCGTCGTATTCATCGCCTTGGCCAAGGAACGTCCGCAAAGCCCCGTTGGCCCGGAAGAGCGATCACTGGTGCTCGATGGCCTAAAGAGCGTATTCCGCAATCGCGGCTTCCTCATGCTCTTGCTCCTGTTCTTTATCGGCCTTGGCGTATTCAATGCGGTGACCACATGGATTGAAGACATCGTTCGCCCGCGCGGCTTCTCGATGGAGCAAGCCGGCCTCATCGGGGGCATGATGGTTATCGGCGGAATCGTCGGGGCTCTTGTCATCCCGCCGCTATCGGACCGCAGCAAGAAACGCGTGCCGTTCATCCTACTCGCCCTCGGCGGCGCAATCCCCGGACTGATCGGCGTCACCTTTGCCACGTCATACTGGCTGATGCTCGCCTCAGCATTCGTGCTCGGTGCGTTTCTGCTTGCCTCCGGCCCCATCGGATTCCAGTATGGCGCCGAAATCACCTACCCGGCACCGGAGGGAACATCGAACGGATTGCTGCTGTTGGCGGGTCAGGTCTCGGGCATCGCCTTCATCGTCGGCATGGACCTGCTCAAGTCGCCGGTCACGGGCTCAATGACCTGGCCGCTCTTGGGGCTTGCGGGACTGATGGCCCTAGCACTCCTACTCTCCACACGGCTGAAGGAGTCCAAGGCGCTATCCAGCTAAGAGTCACTGCCAGGGCAAGACCCGGGGTGTTGGGATGCATTGTGCATCCTCCTTCTGATTCGTTAGAATAACGCACGTTCTGTTGGAGGTTCTATCAGGAGCTGGAGCGTGGCTATCCTCTGCGCTCTCTGCCTGAGAAGCACTCATGGAGAAGAGTGAGAATCGGAAGCGAGCAAAGGTCCTTGACAAGGCCCTTTTCTCCTGCTATAGTGCCAGCAGCATACCCGTCGGGCCTCTGTCGCAAGACATGCTATCTCTCGGCGGGTTTTTTATTGCACTTGGGAGCAGAGCGTGAAATACACCAAGCCCCCTCTCACCATAGACGAACAGATCGAGCTGCTGATCAAGCGAGGCATGGAGGGCAGTCAACATCTGATGCGCCAGCGACTCACATCAGTCAACTACTACAGGCTAAGCGGCTACTGGCATATCTTCCGTGAGCCCGATGACACATTCAGGTCTGGGACTTCCTTCGAACAGATATGGAGCATGTACGCATTTGATCGCCATCTTCGACTGCTGGTGATGGATGCCATTGAGCGCATAGAGATTGCGGTTCGTTCACTCATGGCCTATCACCATGCACACCAGCACGGAACGTTCGCCTATGCAGTGGACCCAAGCTCTCTCCCGAAACGTAACGCGGACGAACATGCGGAGTTTCTGGCGCGCTTGTCTGAAGAAGTGACGCGCAGCAGAGAGAGATTCGTGCAGCATTTCTGGGCGGAGTACGGAAACTCACACGATCACCTCCCAGTCTGGATGGTCACGGAAGTCATGTCCTTCGGGAGCGTTCTGTCGTTCTTCCGTAGCTCGTCGAGCAAGGTGAAGACAGCCGTGTCATCGACATTTGGCATGCCGCACAAGGTCTTCGACTCGTGGCTGCTGACTCTTAACACCGTACGCAACATCTGCGCTCATCACGCACGCCTGTGGAACCGCGAGCTAGGTACAAACCCCGTCATTCCACGGCTAGATAGCTATCCGGAATGGCATACGCCCGTCAAGGTAGAGAACAAGAGAGTCTTCGCAGTGTTGACCATTTGCCGTCACTGTCTATCGGAGGTGGCCGCGCAGAGCAAATGGAAGGACAGACTTGAATCACTGCTAGATCAGTTCCCGGCTATCCCTCTCGAAAACATGGGCTTCCCAGACAACTGGAAGGACTGCCCGATCTGGAAGGGGTAGGATACGGGAGATACTCTGGCCTCTCTTGGTACTCCCTGGCCAAGCCCGTTGCCAGGGAATGGATCTCCAAGCCCTTCCCTAGATCGGTTCGAGGGACTGCATTGCCAGAGAGCGGCGCTCTGCTTCACGCCACTCTCAAACCACCCCGCAGGGTTGGCATTGCCATCCAACTGCAGGCATCCTAGTGTTAGCTGGCCCGGGATAACGTGGAAAGCCACTCAACAAGGAGCGAGACATGAAAGCCGTCCTATGCACGGGATACGGTCCACCGGAGGTTCTTCGGCTTGCAGAAGTCGAGGTGCCAACACCCAAAGACAATGAAGTGCTGATCAAGATCCATGCCACCACCTGTCACATTGGTGACACAAAGGTTCGCAGCTTCAACGTCCCGCTCTGGCAAAGAAT
>SPBW01000035.1 GCA_004525685.1 Candidatus Atribacteria bacterium | reverse complement strand
GATCTACGGCCTGGCGCACCCACTCGTCAATCCGATCGAAGAGATTGCCACACACCCAGCACGTGCCCGGCTTGCTGTGAATATCGTCTGCTTCAAACAGCGATCGTATCTGCGCGCCCCGGGCCGCGTTGGTCAGCCCTCTTCCGAGCTTGGAGGCAACTCGCCCCAAACACTCATCGCAAATGGGACCTGCTTGCAGGATATCCCTGCCCAGGTCTATCACATCATTCGCATTGAACGCAGTCATTTCTTCCATCTCCTAGTCGAAGCGCCGATACAGTTGCATTCCTGTACCCTCTCGAGAGAATCCTACTTCCGCCAACTCTGCCTCGATCCTTGAGTTCGCGATTGGAATCCCATCCCAAGTCAACACGCGAAGGGATGCGGCTCGCTGTCTCCCCTCAATCAGCCGGATCAGTTGTCGAAAGCAAGCTGCCCGTTGTGCAGGGACCAGATCGTCAAGAGGAATGAGTCGCTCCCCCCTGTTCTCTACGGCAAGAAGAGGGTGCCCGTCTGCCAAGATCAGGTAGTTCCCGGGGTGATGGCGAATGATATGTCGCGTTCCATCCGGACGCAAGATGGGGAACAGATCGCCAAACACGTTGGCAGGATCGCTCACGTTCAGCAAGACGGCTTCCGGTTTGACACTGTGGATCGCGAGCGCTTCTGCGGCCTCTCGAAGCGCAAACTGAGGGCCCGAAAGCCCAGAAATGAACAGCGCTCGCTCCACCTCGCCTGCCCACTCCATCCGTGTAAGCAGTGGATAGGCTGCCTTCCAGGCGATACCGGCCTTGGCATGATCGAGAATCTCCCGCGACAGGACGCCATGACGCGACAAGAGCCGTCGCAGTGTGCGGCGCAGACACTCTTCTGAACACTCACCCGCTGCAGACAGCACAGACCATCGTCCCTTCCCCCACGGCGCGCGTCGCCGATGTTGCTGCCACCGCTCGGGTGACGGTCTGTCGCCAAGCGCCGGATCCAATGAGTCGTTTGTCACCCACCCATCCCAAATGAGATCCCACAGAAGCGGCGCAAGGGTCGAAGGCGATCGCTCCAGTCCTGCGGCGACCTGATGTAGGAAACTGGCGCCGTGTGTTTCCAGAAACGCAAGAATCCTCTGTCTGTCCTCGTCGAGTTCCTCCTTCGGCAATCGGAGCTCCTCGCCGACATTCCCAGGGTCAGCAGAGAACGCCAGCAGCTTGTGGCCGCCCGCGGAGAGACTTCCGGTCCAAGTCAATGCACCATCTCTCACCAATTCTGCTAGCTGTTCGTGACGGTATCCTTGAATACGTGCGGTGAGCGCATCCAGCCATACCGTAACTGGAAGACGACATCCTGACAGTGTCTCAACAACAACATCGAGGTCTTCAGATGATTGCGGCTCCAAGACATGCTGACGGCCCAGAAGATGCCTTGCATACGCCTGTCCTGTCGCTGGCGCAATAGCTCTACGACGACGGCTCATGGTCATGCGACGTATCGATGCCACAACCTGGGGATGTGCCCAGCCGTTGCCGCCATTGTCGACCTCGACGTTGATCCATCCCTCTGACTGACCCATCTCATTCAAGGACAACGGCTCGATGGGGTATCGCTCTAGTAGTTCCGCTGTCTTGGCAATCGCATGATGGGCAACGAATCGAGCCGTCAATTGGCGAACATCGTCGTCAGACAATCGCGCATACAGGGCTGCGTCCTCTCCAGAAGCCAGCCGTTCGGGAGTCGCCGAATCCGGGAACAAAACGCGAATGACTCGTCCATCCTGCAATAGGTCGGCAAGCACATCAAAGGCCTCTGGCCGACAGCGTTGACGAAGTTCGTCCTCAGACAGGTCTCCTATTCTCCGAAGCAACTCCACGATCTCGGCACCATTTCGCGCTAAGTGAGACGGCGACGTTCCTTGAAGCCGCTCCTCGATCATCTGAATGGCATCCTCATCCAGCGCTTCCTCAACGTGAATATGGGTACCTAGGAGCATCTGCAGATCCGCACCTAACTCGGACGCAGGACGGTGCGTGGCAATCGGGCGGTCGTCCTGATACAGGTATTTGGCAGTGAAGTCCAACAGCATCGAACGCGCAAACGGTGAGGGATGTCGATCTCTCCGTAGCACAAAACGGGCGGACGCTTCCTCGACTTTCCCCAGGAACTCCCGCAACCCCGCCACAGGCAGCACATCTTCTAGCAGTTCTCGATACGTCTCCAGCACGATGGGGAACGTAGGCTGATCGCTGGCAAACGCGAGCAGGTCGTGGGAACGCAGTCGCTGTAACCAGAGCGGCGTCCGTCGTCCTGGACGTGCTCTTGGAAGCAAGAGCGCTCGGCCTGCATTACGGCGAAAGCAGAGAGCAAACATCGGAGAGTTGTCTAGTTCTTGCGTGATCTCCATTTCCACGGACTCGCTTCTCATCGAGTGGAGTGCGTCCAGGACTGACCGAGCTGATAGCGAGCCCAGTCGCAGCAGCAGCCCGGCATTGGAGTAGACTGCCTCAGGAGGTTCTTCCCCATTCTCTCTGAGCTTCTTCTGCAGTAGAAGCAGCAGTGCGAGATGAAACGATCGTCCATAGGGGGACATCACGGCGAGGCGCTCGTCTCCAGCTTCGTTGCGAAACACATCCAGAAGAATGGTTCGATCCGTGGGGATGACGCCTCCTGCCTTTGATTGATCTCTTAGGTAGGTTGCCAGATTGGCTGCACCATCGGCATCGAGCGCGCACTCATCACAGAGCCACGTCTCCAACGAAGGGTCGGACAGGCGCGTTTCGCAGGCACGCATGAATTCCCCTAGCATTAGCCCAAATTCATATCCATGCCCGAGGCCTTCGCCCTTCCAGAACGGCATCATCGCCTCTGATTCTTCACTTGGAGCAACAATCACCCGATCAGCCGTAACCTCAAGAATGCGCCAATGCCCCGTTCCCAAGACAAATGTGTCTCCAAGCCGCCTCTCGAACACAAACTCCTCATCGAGCTCTCCAAGCCTCGTCTTCCCATCCTCCAACATCATCGGATATTGCCCAGTGTCGGGGATCACTCCGCCATTGAGAATGGCCTGCTGCCGCGTGCCAGGAAGCGGCATCAATCGGTTGTGGATCCGATCCCATGACACACGAGGACGCAGCACAGGAAGCGAAGAAGTGTCAAATCGTCCGGAAATCATCTCAAGGACGCAGTGGAATCCATCGATGGGAAGGTCTCTGTAAGGATAAGCACGCCGGATGCATGCATAGAGCGTATCGACGTCCCATTCGTCAACAGCCACCATGGCCACAACTTGCTGTGCCAACACGTCGAGAGGGTTGCGGGGAATCGAGACGTGGGAAACTTCACCTCGAAGCATGGATCGAGACATCGCCGCAGTCATCAACAGGTCGGCGCGCGTCTTGGGCAGGAAGCGTCCCTTGGACGTAGCGCGGACAAGATGCCCGGCTCGGCCGATACGCTGTAGCCCACTGGCAACCGAGAATGGAGCTTCAACCTGGCAGACCAGGTCGATGAATCCGACATCTATCCCCAGTTCCATCGAACTTGTCGCCACCAGGGCCGGAAGTCGGCCATCTTTGAGATCTTGCTCGATTTGATGTCGTCTCTCTTTGGACACGCTGCCGTGATGTGCTTGGATTCTCTCGTAGCCGATCCTCTGATTCATCTCAGACGCAATCCGCTCAACGACACGTCGACTATTCGCAAAGATCAGCGTCGATTCATGCTCATCCACCAGTTCGATCAGCTGATCGTAGATCGCAGGCCAGATACTGGGCGACTGGCCGTCTTGTGTCGGAAGAACCTTCATGTCCTTCACTGGAGTCTGAATCTTGAGATCAAACGCTTTGCGCATGCCTGCATCGACAATCGACACAGGCCGCGGGCTTCCATCAGCCTCCTGTCCGCCAAGGAATCGCGCCACCAGAGAGAGCGGACGCTGCGTTGCCGAAAGCCCAATACGCACGGGCGAATGCCGACACACCGATTCCAGGCGTTCTAGCAGCAGCGCAAGAAACGTCCCTCGTTTATCTCCACACATCGCGTGGATCTCATCGACGATGACATAGCGGACCGACGCGAGCATGTTCCTGGCTTTAGGTGATGTGAGAAGGAGATTCAGGGACTCGGGCGTCGTAATCAGTATCTGGGGAGGGCGCCGAACCATTCTCTGCCGCTGGCTGGGTGGAGTGTCTCCAGTTCGCACACCGACTCGAATCTCTGGAAGCGCCGCACCGAGGTGCTGTGCGCAGGCTTGGATACCTCGTAGCGGCTGCGTGAGATTGCGCTCAATGTCGTTGGCGAGCGCCTTGAGTGGTGATATATACAGCGTATGGACGCCGTTCTCGTGGCCTTCGGCAGTCTCCTCTTGGCAGAGAGCCGCGTCAATGGCACAAAGAAAGGCAGCCAGCGTCTTCCCAGAGCCAGTGGGAGACAGAATAAGTGTGTTCTCGCCCGCGGCGATGTGAGGCCACCCCAGTACTTGCGGCGGCGTCGGTTGTGCGAAGGTTTCGGTGAACCATCGCACCACGGCAGGCTGAAAAAGGCGAAGCACATCCTCTGGCATGCATCCATTCTCCTGAATCTGCTCGTCCGTTCAACTGGCCAACTCGCTGACTCTATGACGCTTCCGCGGTTTCTTGCGCGAGCACGGAAGGTTGAGTAGAATACGCCCATATTGAGCACCGAAAGGGCAAACTACTCGAAAGGGTAGGGCGCAAAGTTACGGGCCTAAGGGAAACTACGGTCGCCGGACTGCCGAAGGATTCAATAGAGTTCTTAAAGACTCTTGTTTCGTTTCCTTCAGCTTGCTCCCTTACTCATCGGGTGCGCTCACTCCGAGATGAGGGATACAAGCACTTGCCTAATCGGGCCTCCTTAGCAGGGCCGTGAGCAGGGGAAGCGATTCCCCTGCTCCTCCCTACTCCTTCTTCCCCAAACCACTCCAGCTGTCCTGCAAATACGGGACGTCGGATATCCCTTCACCGGGAAGGCGCAATTGCACCTTCTGGCGATTGCCGGTAGCATCGTGAATCCTTCACGAACCGAGATGATCGCTACATGGAAGGCGTTGCACTGGTACCATTTGTCATTTCCATCCTCGCATTCATACTGACCTACACAGGCATCTTCCTCGAGCGCGTGCATCGCGCCATCGTCGCGATATCTGGTGCGGTAGCGATGATTGCCTTCGGAACATGGCTCTCGTTCTATACGGCGCACGATGCGGTCAAGTCCGTCGATTTCGACACCATCATGCTGCTCTTGGGGATGATGCTTGTGGTGGGCTTGTTCAAGGAGACTGGGTTCTTCCAGTACCTCGCCATCCGAGCCGCCAAGCTGGCAAGAGGCCGCCCGTTGCTTCTGTTGCTCTATCTTGGAATCGTCACATCTGTCGTGTCTACCGTGCTCGACAACGTAACGACCATCATTATCATTGTCCCCGTCACCATCTCGCTGGCTGACATTCTGGGCATCTCGCCGTTCCCGTTTCTCATTTCCGAGGTTCTGCTCTCGAATGTCGGAGGCGTGGCAACGCTCATTGGTGATCCTCCCAACATACTGATTGGCTCAGCGTCTGGATTCGGGTTCGTCGACTTCCTCACGCATTTGGCTCCCATTGTTTTGTTGGCATGGATTCTGGCTCAAGGGATGCTCTTGCTCCTATTCCGGCGAGAGCTATCCCAGCCTCCCTCCAATGTCGAGAGCCTACTTGGCATGGACGAGCGTCGCGCCATCGTCGATCCGGTCACAACACGGCGAATGCTCGTCGCGCTCGCGGTGACGATCCTCTTGTTCTTCATTCACGAACTCATTGGCCTGGAACCAGGATTGGTCGCGCTTGTTGGAGCCTGCATCGGGCTTCTCTGGGTACGCCCGGACTTCGACCGCATTCTGCATGACATCCCTTGGGACGTCCTGTTGTTCTTCATCGCCTTGTTCGTCATCGTCGGAGGGTTGGAAGCCTCAGGCGTCATCGGCGTTCTCGGGCGCAGCATCACAGCGCTATCCCAATACAGCATCCCTCTTGCCGCCGTCGTCATTCTATGGGCAAGCGCGCTCGCCTCTGGCATCATCAGCAATGTTCCTTTCACGATTGCCATGCTCCCCATACTCAAGGGCTTGGCTGCTACGCCGGGCATTCACGTCGCTCCGCTATGGTGGGCGCTGGCCATTGGCGTGGGTTTTGGAGCGAATCTGACGCCGCTAGGTTCGGCTGCCAATGTCGTCGTAGCCAGCCTGTCTGAATCGATCGGGACGAAACTCACATTCCGGCGGTGGGCTGGCAGTGGGACATGGGTCGCGCTTGCCACATGCAGTTTGGGAACCATCGCACTTCTCATTGCCATCCGAATTGGCCTCATCTAGCCACGACAACTCCAGGAGGCTCGCATTGATTCCATTGATCCAGACGATCGATACGCACCAATTCGGCATTCGTCAGACAGGCGCGGTCTATGCGATCCCAGGGGATCGCCTATGCCTCATCGAATCTGGACCCGCTACAGCGGCCTCCATCATTCGAGAAGCTCTGGGGACTGCATCGCCAGACTATGTCTTTCTAACGCACGTTCATCTTGATCACGCCGGAGGCGCCGGATATCTTGCGCGCGCCTTTCCAACATGCAAGATCGTCGTTCATGAGCGCGGAGTTCGTCACCTTGGCGATCCGACACGCCTTATCGAGGGCGTTCGATCGGCATCACCAGACCTCTTTGGACTCTATGGAGAGCCCCTGCCCATCCCCGAGGCCCAGCTCATCAGCGTACGGGGTGGAGAAGTCTTTGATCTTGGAGGGGAAGCTCGGTTGGAGGTCGTTGCCTCACCGGGGCATGCACCACACCACATCTGCTTCTTCGAGCACGCGACTCGGACGTTATTCACAGGCGATGCTGTGGGAAACTGGAATACGCCGGTAGATGTCCCTCTCACCGTGCCCCCACGATTCGAGCTATCTCAGGCGCTGGAGACGCTCGACGCATTGCGCCGCCTTCACCCCTCGCAATTGGCATTCACACACTTCGGCATTGCCGACAACGCACAATCCACTCTGGATCACTACGAGAAGCAGCTTATCGACTGGTTCAAGTCCATTGCGAAGCTGTCGCAAGATCATCCGTTGGACGATGTCATCAGAGAGATACACGGCTGGCCGAGGCACAGCAACCTCTCAGAAATTGAGCGGCAAATGATTGCGATGTGTGTACGCGGTGCTGTAGCTAGCCTGCAGACGTGATCTGCGTAGCGGCGTCCCGTTTACGAACCGGACGCAAGCTTTCGAAGATGAACTTCGACAATGTCTCCATCATGGAGCTCGTGATCCGCTGGCACTTGCTGACCGTCGAAGCGGCCAGATCCCCAAATACGAACATACTTGAGACGATCGGCGAATTCTCTGTGGACAGCCTTGACGGCATCGATCGCCTGACTTCCGATCGGAAGCGTGTAGGGCTCCGTCATGTCTGCCTTCTGTCCTGGCAGCTTGGTGTAGACGCGAATGACGTCAAGAGCATCAAACATGGATGCTCGGAGCGCATCAAGGCCTGCCCCCGTCACCGCGGAGACTGATAGTGCTGAGAAGGGAAGCGACTCAACTGCATCCCCTATTGACTCGGCATCGGCAAGATCGGATTTCGTTAGAATGATTCGAGCCGGCACTTCCCTCATTCGATTGTCCGTCTCTGGCCGTCTGTCACTAACCAGCTGGATGTTCCGCTCCTCAAGTTGCTCGATCAACTCGTCAAACTCGTCTTTCAGAAGCGCCCCATCCGTCGCATCGAGCGCTATCAGCACCAGGTCGCTTGATCGAATGAGGCTATAGACCCAAGACTCTGTGTAGTCGGGGGCGAGAGGTGGCAGATCAATCAGCTGAATCCGAATGTCCTCATACGTCATCATCCCAGGGACAGGAATGTGTGTCGAGAAAGGATACGCCGCCACCTCCGGGTTGGCGTTGGTAAGAGCGTCGAGCAGTGACGACTTCCCGACATTGGGGGGGCCAACCAGGACGACCTGGCCCGCGCCATCTTTGGGGATGTGTTCGTAGGAACTCGACTTGCCTTTCTTGCTTTGCCCCGCAGCTCCGCGCGCCTTGGCAATGCGCTTCTTGATGTCGGCCTGCATGTGGTCGGTTCCCTTGTGCTTGGGAATCGTCGACAACATCTCTTCCAAGGCCGCCAGTTTCTCTTCTGGAGTCTTGGCATCGCGTAACTTCTGACGCGCCTTGATGAAATCGGCTGTTAGATTGGCTGGCATAATCGGGCTCCCTACCACGTAGGGTACGTAGAGATTCAAGCGCCTGCAACGACGGCTTAGTCGTTGTGCGGAATCTTGATCGTGCTTCCTCCCACAAATTCACGAACAACGGCATCGCCGGGGATGAACGACGTGTCTGCCACTTGACGTTCTGTTAGACCAACGACAGAGTCCATCAACCGTTGCACTCGCCTGTGACGTATTCGCGCATCAAGATACGAAGGATAGAGCATCAAGTCGTCCTCTCGGGGCCACACGCTACTATCTCCTGCGAAGAACGGCTTCAGAATCGGCAGATCAAAAGGCATGCCGCCGTTGACGATGCAGTCAGCCATCCCTTTCAAAGGAATGATCGAGAACAACTCTCCCGCTCGCACGTAGTGCCAATGCAAGAGCGTTGCCAAGGGTGGATGGTTGCGATGCTTCGTATCACGAAGCGTTCTGCGAAGCAATCGAATATCCTCAAAGCGCGTCAAGCGCCTGTCGGCAATGTCCCCTTGATACAGAGGGATGAGTGGATTGGGCTCGAACAGCGGATTCATCGCCTCGATGTACAACCTGAAGATGTGCGACGGGTCAATGCCCTCGGATATTGGGGGATAGAATCCGTGCAGGCAGTCAAGAATCAGGATCTGATCAGGCTCTCGCCTAACAGGTATGGTCCCCGTCCTATGTCCTTCCTTGAAGCTATACACAGGTTTGTCAATCGTTTCGCCCGCAAGCAGCGCGAGCAGATGTTCATTGAGCAACTGAATATCCAGCGCCTCGGGCGTCTCGTAGTTACGATCGTCGATCCAATCCGAGGGATGCTCGATCAACGACCAGAAGTAGTCGTCCAGATTGAGCATCAAGAAGCGCAAGCCATGCTTCTTGAGCCGTTCCGTGACCTTCACCGTCGTCGTCGTTTTGCCGGATGATGACGGGCCTGAAACCCAGACCATGCGAATGTCGTCGCCAGATTCGACTCGCTTAAGTAACCGACCAGCCACATCGTCTAGCGTAGATTCATAGCGATCAAGTGCCTCATCAATGAGCGTCTTGATCTTCCCAGACTGAACAATGTCATTCAATCCCTCGACGGTGTCGCATCCACGGCGACGATTCCATTCAAGCAGTGGATCCATCGTCTCCTTGGGATATCCGTTGCGGGCAAACTGCTCTTCAGTAATCGCACCCTCGCGCACCCAGTGATGCCCCCATCGAAAACACGTATAGGCATCGGCCACGGTAGTGAATCCATTGCTACGCAGCACATGCAGAACTGTGTCTTGAATCTCTTCCACAGTCGGCGGGAAGTTGGTGACCAAGTGCCGCTGATCGGCATTAAGGCAAAGCACAACGAGGTCAGCGAGGAATTCGGCAATACCATGATCCGTGCCGCCAGCTGAGAAGATCTTCTCATTGATCTCAGGCAGATAGTCAGGAGCAAAGCCTCCGGCAGAATCAGCTCCTCGTTTGATAGCGCGCAGGATCTTCGATGGATCAAATGTAACCAGCGCATGATTGCGCTTTCGTATCTTTCCAATTCGATTCAGTACAGGCATGATCCAATATTGTTGCACAACTGTCTCGGCCATGGCAAGCGCGGGTGTCCAACCCAGCCGCAAAACGGAGACCAACCCAGAGAATACCTTCTAGACCATTCTCCAAGGAACCCAATCCGAGGATCGGGCTCCCAGCAACCAGAAGCGCGAGCGTCCCATCGTCCGCGCAACGGAGACCAACCCAGAGAATGGGATGCGCCCATCCGCAACGCATCAAGGAAAACACCTCAGAGAATGCCTTCTAGGCCATTCTCCAAGGAACTCAATCCACCGAATTGGGTTCCCGGCGATCCTGCCTCGACACGCGCACTCAAACAGCACATCCAAAGGCATCCCTTCTCGTACCCGCTAGTGTTCTAACCAGCTTTGGAACTCAGCGATGGCCGACGCCTTAGGAAATCGAACGGATCCTCATTGAATGCTGGAGCGCAGTAAGAGATCAGAACGTATGTCTGGTTGATGCACATTCACAGGGCCCGGAGCGTCCTATCTGGCTCCCCGTATCGGACTATGCGTTCAGACTTCTCGCGGGCTTGTTCTGCCATCAGCCATCGAGTGAGCGGCCTATGGATAAGCCTTCTCTGTCCAGTTGGGTGGATCGGCCTGGACCAGCCTCGATCTCCTGAGGCACAGGCCATGTTCACATGTATATGAGATACTACGCCAATTGCGCCAGATCGCAGGGTAGATGTGAACTTGGGGTCTATCATTGTATTTTGTACCGAGACGGGAGCGCCCCTGTTGATGCGTTGACGGCTACTCAGCTATGCTGAGTAACTTGGCGAGTTGCCTGGCAACTCCCCTGAACATGGACGGGGGGGCAGGCTGCTCTGCAGAGCAGCTCAGGGGTCAGCGGTCTCTGACCGCTCGGCTCTGAAATGCCGCCCCTGTTTTTTGTGCCGTCCAGGGATGTCTGCCGGGTAAACGGTGGGCTACTCAACAAGTTGAGCAGCTTGGGAGTTGCGCCGCAACTCCTGGACGACGGAATGAGTTGCCTGTGGCTCTGAGCAGTAGACGAGATCGCCTGGATGAGCGAACTCACGCTGTAAGGAGGCACACATGGAACCCCACCTTTGTGTTGGCATCGATGTCGGCTGCAAGGCACACCGTATCGGTATCGCAACCCCAGATGGCTCGATCCTGGAGGAGTTTGACATCTCACACACAGATGCTCTCTTCCAGGACTTCATCCGACGAGTTGAGACACGTGAGCAACAACTCGCTTTGCCTATTGCTGTCGCAATGGAAGGGTACAACGGCTACGCACGTCCTCTCGATCGGCTCGTCTAGGAGAAGGGCTACCGGTGTTCAACGTCAACAACCTCCAGCTCGACTGCTTCACGGCGTTCGTCTAGTAGGTGCAGCCGGTCGCCGTCGTCAAGGAAGATTGCCTGCCCTGCATTCCCATGCGACGTAGTGTGGTTGTGGTAGACGGCTCCTTCAAACTCGATACGCAGTGGTCTGGCCATGGACCATCCTGTCACTCAAAAGGTCAAAGAACAAGATCTGGCCCCGAATGCTGTCGCACAGCTGCGCAGAATTCGTGAGAGACGAACACACCGACAACGCATTTCAAGACATTGGCCTTGAGCATGGCAAACGCCGTATCCTGACTGCATGGAGTTCTCGCATTTGCTGGATGCGGCGCTCGTGGACATCGGAAGAGTCGGACTTGAAGCATTGCGACCAGTGGAAGCAGCCGCTAGTTGGAGAGGGACGGCAACGTCGTCTACGTGACAGAGACTTCCTGCGGGGAGAAGGACGGTTCATCATCACGGCCGAGTTGTTTCCACAAAGCATCCGTACAGAAGAATGGAGAGCTAGTCAGAGGTTGTGCCAGAGCTTGCCTCTGCTTGAACTCAATGCATTTCGCTTCAAGGCGTATTGGGCGATATAGAACTTGTCGGCACTAGCGTCGATCTTCTTGAAGATGATGCTACTACCGGTGCCGACTGTCGAGGAGGTATCTTCAATGATTGGACGGTTGCGTTTCCTGATAGGCATTCTGATCACGGTCTCGTGTTGGATCAGTCTTCCAACCTGGGGTCAGGCTCCCTGCGAGTTCATGATGCCGGTATCAACAATCGAAAGCGCGCAGTTTTCATTTGCATATTGGCACCACGACGACGGCACGACGCCTGGCATCGACGCCAGCGCGGGACAACTCGCTGCCAAGCTTGATCGCATCTACGACTCGCCCCTGTTCGGGTACACAATGTCGTTTAGTACGGCGATCGAACTTGACACTTTGTTGGCGCAATCGTGGGTAGGTAGTGGATCGATGTCATATCGATACTACATCTCAGAGGAACTCCCGATCTTTGTCTATGCCGGGACACGTCTTGATGCCGCGACGTACCAAGTTCAGCCTGGATGTGAATTGCGCTCGGGAATCGGCATCGGACGTCTTCGCGATGTCACACCGCTTGCCAAGACGCAGCGGATCATCACCTTGCTCCAGGATGAAAGGGCCATCACTCGTTCTCCGTCTAGCCAAGCGATTCTGGAGATCGCCGAAACAGTCGCGCGTGTGGAGTCCTATGAGCAGTTTGAGGAGTACGTGGCGGATGTGGCAACAGCGATCGAGTCGAAAGTGGGGGCCACGCTCGATCCAGCTTCAGTCCTGACTGTACGCGCGGAGTTGGAGAGGGGCGACGATAAGCGATACTGCGGCGCAATCCTCCAGGGCGGCGTGGGATATGAACTCATCGATCCATATGACGGTCTGCAGGATGTCCTCTATGTTATGTCCGGGGATGTTGCACACTCACCGACAGCGAACTCGCAGCTCCGTTGTCGCATGTCTTGGTCCGGCGCGGGCAGCGACTTCCTTGGGGAAAACACTTCTGCCCTTGATTTCACCTACACCGCGGACCTAAGGGATTCCAATGCAGTGACAGCCAGCTATGGGGTGAAACGTGTCGCATCCGCCGCACTCGCGGCACGTACCACGCAGACGGCGACCGTCGAATATGCCCTGGCGATGGGGCGGACTGATCTGCTGTTCAGCCTGGCGCTGTCTAAGAAGACAGGTGATCAGGATTGGACAATCGATGTTTCGGTTTCCTTCGCACTGGATCTACTCTAGAGGGATGTTCGGTAGCCACCATTGCAGGATCGCATCGCAAGCGAACGACTGATTCAGGTAGACGGGCAGATATGAAAAGAAAAGGAGCCCACTATGCCGATAAGAACCCGAGTGGACAGACTCCCGGTACCGACGGACGGATCGGAATGTAGGACTTAGGGCCAGGTCTTGTTCTTTGCCCTTCTCTCTTCGTCAACTCGCTCCACGATGCGACTTATTGTCGAGTAGTGCATCCCCAGGTACTCATGCACTTGAAACAACGTGTAATCGCGTTCTCGCACAGCGGCGGGGATACGGTCATTCCGTACGGCCTTGTCCCGTTCTGTGTCTTGAAACATCTCCTCAAGCCTAGGCTTCGCCAGCATCCGCTCTGCGCGAGGGATCCCCTTTGATTGAACCAGGTCACGGAGGAGCGGCCTCATGAGTTCTGCAAAGCCTTGGTTCCCAAGCAACACTCCGCTCTTGAGATTGTCCCACAGGCGAAGCCCTATGCCTTGCCCAATGAAGCGCTCGTAGGTCAATCGCGCTTGCTGTGGCTGTCGATCGAGCTTCTCAAGGAGCCAGCCTGTACTCAAGAAAGCGGGCGAAGCAATCTCGCCAACTGTTGCTTGATCGCTGCTCCATATCCGCTGTCCTGGATGCTGCGTATCCTTCACCGAACAGGATTGATTACGATGTAGTGAGCTAGCTCAAGCAGATAGCTCTCTTTCTCGACAAGGATTGACTTGAATCGCCCCTGCACAAGATGGCCGAATCGTGCATGCTGGCGATTAAACCACTGAGTATAAACCCCATTGAGATGGCGCATCCCTCGTGATAGATTCGGTTCTGACGTCTCGATGAGAATGTGATAATGAGTTGCCATCAAGCAGTAGGCATGACAGATCCAGCCGAATCGGTCAATCGCATTGGCAAGAACCTCCAGGAAGTGTTCACGATCCACATCTTCAATGAAGATCTCAGTGCCCGAGTTTCCCCGACTGGTCACATGATACACCGCATTCTCGTATTCGAGCCTCAATGGACGAGCCATGGCACCACCCTAGCACAGCAGGATCCTAAGAATCAAGATCTGACCCCCTCTGACTTAGCCATAGGTGAAACCCTCTGACAGTCGATGGTTGGCGTACACCCGCTTCCATGCGTCTCTTCCGGATCGCTGGTGGCAGAGAGAACTGGCAGTGTAGATGTCGAAAACATACGCCTGATGAACTCTGACAGGTCTTATTCGGCTCCCTTCAGGTACCTCTTTTTATAACATAGCTTTCGAACCTAGTTCGAGAATCGCTCACTGAGGTACCCCTTAGTGTGCAGCTTTCGAACCGGAGTTCGAGAATCGCTCACTGAGGAACCCTAAGTAGACAGCTTTCGAACCGGTACCCCCTAGTGGACTACTTTCGAACTGCAGGATGAGTTCGAGAGTTGTCCCTTCTGGTACCCAGAGTGGACGGCTTTCGAGCTCTCACGGACGCGTTATCCCGGCTGATCTCCGCCGCCTGGCGCGCGCAATCGCCCCGGCAGCGTACATCTCAAGCCCGTGGGGTCATGGAACAAGCCGGCGGCGCCCGGGCAGAGGTTCGAAGCGAACCGGCCGTGGGTCACAAACGAGCCCCCAGCGGCATCCAGGAATGTCCACCGAATCTCTCCACACCATGAAGCGGAGCGGCGACAGAGAGGAGACCCCTCCTGACACGAGGCTCAGAAGCGATATTGAGCCTTGATCGCATCCCACCTGTTTCTACAGCGTGCCGTGATAGATCCGGCCATCGTCGCCGACGGCCCAGCCGTCGCTCGCAGTCACCATGGAGATGCCCCTGAGAATAGACCCCTCTGTCGTGGTGGTGTGGAGCGTCCAGCTCGTTCCGTTGTAGTGATAGATCCCGCCATTGTAGTCGACGGCCCAGCCGTCGCTCGCAGTCACCATGTCGATGGCAAAGAGAGTAGACCCCCCGGGCGTGGTGGTGTGGAGCGTCCAGCCCGTTCCGTTGTAGTGATAGATCCGGCCAGACCAGCCGACGGCCCAGCCGTCGCTCGCAGTCACCATGTCGATGGCATAGAGAAGAGACCCCTCCGTCGTGGTGGTGTGGAGCGTCCAGCCCGTTCCGTTGTAGTGATAGATCCGGCCAAACCAGCCGGCGGCCCAGCCGGCGCTCGCAGTCACCATGTCGATGGCAAAGAGAAAACCTTCCTCCGGCGTGGTGTGGAACGTCCAGCTCGTTCCGTTGTAATGATAGACCCGGCCAAACATGCCGACGGCCCAGCCGTCGCTCGCAGTCACCATGGAGATGGCATGGAGATCATACCCCTCCGTCGTGGTGGTGTGGAGCGTCCAGCTCGTTCCGTTGTAATGATAGATCCCGCCATCATAGTCGACGGCCCAGCCGTCGCTCGCAGTCACCATGTCGATGGCATTGAGCTGAGTCCCCTCCGGCGTGGTGGTGTGGAGCGTCCAGGTGAACACCGGGGGTATCTCAGGTGGACACAGAAAGAAGCATCCCGCCAGCCCCACAACCAGCCCCGCTACTATAACCAGCCCTACTAGTGATCGCCAATGACCAAATAGCTGTAACCCTCTTGCGTAGCCTTGCGCCATTGCGTGTGCCTCCCTAAGGTGCCCCCATCTCACCCTAAGCCGTGGGTCCTGGGATCGGATTCCGGCTTAGGCCGCACACAGCATACGTTATGAGGCTAGAAAAGTGAAAT
>SPBW01000278.1 GCA_004525685.1 Candidatus Atribacteria bacterium | reverse complement strand
TCGCTCATTGAAGGGCTGTTTGTCGATGTGGGCATGAGCATGTCATCACGTCGCTCGTTGGGTGTCATGGCGCTTTCCGGTGCTGTCGCCTCAGCGACGAACGTGGTTGTGTTTCAAGCGATCTACTTCGCCAACATCCCATGGTCATGGCTGCTTGGCATGGCTGGATTGGCCTTTGTCTCGGGCGCATTCTTCGGTGGGTACTTGGCGTGGGATTTACAGGGACTACTTGGCGCATCGAATCTGCTCGCCTCCGCTGCACGAGAGACCAGGCAGCGAAGAGCAATCGTCTGGAAGAAACACGTCGTCACTTTGGCTGTGATTGTTGCTGGATTGGCGGGTGCAACAGCGTACTACGTCGGTGTGTACGATCCGTTCGCTGCTCCAGACGAGGTGCGTATTGAGGGGGCTGTGGCCCATCCGTATGTCTATCGGGCATCAGAGTGGGATGGGAATACGGTCACGATCACTGCCGAGCTTCGAGGGAGTACCACGACCATCCCTGCGAGAGACTACTCGGGCCCTCTGTTGCGAGAGGTCATGGATCGAGCGGTTCCCGAAACCACAACAGCAACGCTTCGCGTGATCGCATCTGACGGTTACGAGATTGAATTGGACTGGAATGCCGTTCAATCCGATGATGCGCTTCTCTTGTTTCTAGAAGAGGATGGACATGTGCGCCTTGTCGCAGCGGCCTATGATGGCTCCTATTGGGTAGAGAGGGTGAGACGTATTGTCATCCACTAGTGCGCCTCTCATTGGCGTCGAGAACCTGTCTGTGCAATTCCCGGGCAGAGCTCGACGTGCCTTATCCGACGTGTCCGTCTGCATCGAACCTGGCAGCACCATTGCCATTGCCGGACCGTCTGGGTGCGGCAAGACGACGCTGCTTCGAACGCTTGCTGGATTCATCCCCGACTTGATTCATGCCGATGTCCAAGGAGGGATTCGGCTTGACGGCCAATGGCTGAGCGGATCTGAGCTGTCGCAGCTATCGCAAACGATTGGATTGGTGCAACAGGATCCTGATGCGCAGGTGTGCACGCTGCGGGTTGGTTCTGAAGCGGCGTTCGGTCCAGAGAATCTCTGTCTACCGCGTCAGGAGATCGACGTTCGTGTTCGCGATGCGCTGCATCATCTGGCGATTTCTCATCTTGTCGAGCGGGACACGACAACACTATCTGGAGGCGAGAAACAGCGGCTGGCTGTGGCTTCGATTCTTACCATGAAACCGTCAGTGATCCTGCTTGACGAGCCGACGGCCCATCTTGATCCTGCTGGAGCGAAGGCGTTGTTCGAGTTGCTGCAAGAGCTGCAGAGGCAGACATCATGCACGCTTCTCATTGTCGAGCATCGGCTGTCTCCCCTTGAAGTGTTGAATCCTCAGCTATGGATCATGGATGCAGGGCGTCTCGTCCAGCGCAAGGCGAGTCGGATTCATGCAGACGTGTCTAGCCTAGCCCGCGAGATGGTGGTCGATGAACCGGTTCGTGGTCCCCGGCGATCTGCCCCGGGAGGACTGCGAATCGAAGGCCTCTGTTTTGGATACACAGACCGACTGCTGAACGACCTGTCTCTGACAGTGTATCCGGGAGAGATCCTGGGCATTATTGGGCCCAACGGGGGCGGGAAAACCACGCTGCTTCGATTGATGGCTGGCCTGGAGAAGCCAGATGCTGGCATCATTGCGCGCCCGATTCAACTGGACGTAGGCATGGTCTTCCAGCATCCTCATCAGCAAATCTTCGAACGCACCGTGCGGCGCGATCTTGAGCTTGAGAGCCCGATGGACGATTCGGATGTGGTTTCCATGCTTGCATCGGCTCGGCTCTCTGGGCTATCTGATGCGCCCCCACATTCGCTTAGCCTTGGCGAGCAACGCAGGCTCACAGTATTGACGGCACTTGGCGGCGATCCTGATTTGTTGTTGCTGGATGAACCCTTCATCGGTCAGGATCGAGACAATGCTTCCTGGATCGTCGAGCAGATCTGGCGCGCACGAGATCGCGGCACTGCTGTGTGTCTGGTGACGCATGACATTCCGATGGCAGATGTGCTGTGTGATCGCTTGCTCTACTTGGGAAAGGACATTCTGCTTGGACCTCCGCACGAGGTGTTCAGCAGGCTGCGGGATATGGGGAACACGGCGTTCACGCCGCAGTTTTGGCTGGAGGGCGAATGATCCCGGCAATCTCCTATCTGGCGCGCGCGGTCTGCACCGCATTCGTCCAGAGAGCGGTCTGTTGCTGCTCGCCTGTGCGCTGTTTGCCGTTCTGGGTGCAGGAAGCATGCTCGTCAAGGCGGGCACCCTCCTTCTTGTGTTCGTACTCGCGGTTTGGTCTGAGGGGTCGATCCTGGAGTGGTGTCGGTCGCTGCGCTTTGTGGCTATCTTCTCTGTGTTGCTGTTTCTGGCACAGGTTCTGACGATTCGCGAGGGGACATCGTTCTTTCGGTTCGGCGTGCCGATCACGTCCGGCGGGGTTCTGGCAGGGATAAACATGGCGCTGCGCTTTTTGGTCGTTTTGTCTGCAAGTTTCCTGTTTGTCCTCACGACCGATCCAGATG
>SPBW01000133.1 GCA_004525685.1 Candidatus Atribacteria bacterium | reverse complement strand
CTATTCCGCAGGAACAGCGGGGTATGCTATTCCGCAGGAACACGGCTCCCCACTATTCGTCGGCCTTCTACCCGCCCTGCGCAGTCGAAGCGTCTTTAGGTGATAGCTCCAAGAGCACAGGGTGTGAGGAAGAAACACGAGAGCTTGAGAATCGGAGACATCAGGAAATAGGATATGTGCCCCCCGATTGAGTGTCGTCAGGCGCCGTGCGGGGTTGATGAATGGGATCCTTGGCAGTAGGATGCGCGGAAAGACAGTAATGTCAATAGGAGAAAAGAAGAGAAAGGGTCGGAAAGCGCAAGAGTGAACACAGCACGTGGCCTAGAACGGCGTTGGTGGCGGGAAGGAAGAGACCGTGAGTCGGCGCGGCAGCTTCGCACCAAATCCTGGACCGAAGCGGATGCGTCTGCTCGTGTCGAGCGGGCAGGGTACGAGCGGGCGGCTCCGAGTCACGGCCTTGAGGCGGATTGTTGTATGGAACAGAGGCTCCCCAGGTCGCAGGGGAGTCGGTCCCCACGTGGATCAAAGGAGTGAACCATGACTCAACCTGATCAGCGGACGCCAAATGCAGACCAACTTCCGAACAAGGTTCGCATCGAAGGAACGTCATCAGACTTACTCACGCTCAAGAAGGCAGGCCCGATCCAGATGGGCTTCTGGGTTCCCAATCGCGTATGGGCGACAGCCAAGTTCCTTGTTCCGCTTCGCGATGCCATCGCCGCCAAGAGAGAGGCCGGCACGCTTACGCCGATGCGGCAAGAGTTGCGCGACTTCAAGACGTGGGTGACAACTAACAGTGTGTACCGCATGTGGGTTGTGGCGATGATTGACCAGGCCAATGCCTTTGCACAGACGCTTGACGAGAAGACCAAGGAAGAGATCAAGGGCAAGGACGGCGACGTCGTGTGGATTGAAGGCTACGACAGCTTCTTCGAGATCCTCAATGAGATCATCACCACCTCACCATCCTTCAACAAAGCGGCGATGGTCGGCACTCCGATGAACGGCTTTCTCGCGATCTCGATGGCTACCGATGCCGGCGTCGCGCTGTTCCATGACGCGACGTTCAACCTTTACTTCAGAAAGGTGCTCAATGCGTGGAACACGTTCCTCAAAGCCAGCGATTCGCTCGACAAGCTTGACATCGACGCTCCCGAGAAAGAAGGATCGTGGATCTCTCACGCCGCATGGGAAGCTGGTGTGTGGGATGACATGGTCTACGACCGCACGCTGCCGGGATATGGCTATGACTCGTGGAACGACTTCTTCCTTCGGAGGTTCGCGAAGGATGCGCGGCCGTTCAAAGGTGATCCGCGAATGTGTGTCAACATTGGATGTGAGACCACACCGTGGGCATACGAGGACGACATCTGGCTTGAAACCAAGTTCTGGGTCAAAGATGTCAACTACTCTCTGCTCGACCTCTTCGGGGGGCAGAAGGAGTGGGCACAGCGCTTCGTAGATGGGCAAATCTACCAGGGCTTCCTGTCCGCGACACACTTCCATCGTTGGCACTCGCCGCTCACCGGCCGGCTTGTTCGTTCCTGGCTGCAACCGGGAACGTACTTCGCACAGCGCCCAGGGCAAGGGGAGGAGCCAGGCTCTTGGGAGGGCACTGAGTCGCAGCCGTATCTCGGTCATGTTGCTGCCCGTGCTATCTTCATCTTCGAGCACGACTCGTGCGGCTACGTCGCGCTCATCTGCATCGGGATGGTTGAAGTGTCGACCTGCCACATCGAGCCGGCATTCACTGTCGGTGAGGGCGATCGGCCGATCGCCATCATGCGGGACACCGAGATTGGCCATTTCGAGTTCGGCGGCTCGACACACATCATGGTCTTCCAACCAGGCCGTGTGCGTCTCGCGGATTGGGCGATCAACGCAGAGGAACACCAGGGCGATCCGAAACCTACACCGATGGGCAGCATCATCGCCTGGTCGAAGACCGATGAGGCTGAGGGATAGGTGAGGCGCACCGGCCGAGGGCTCGACGATGCAAGCACGTACGGACGCAAACGAGCCAGCGTTGAGTGCCTTGGAAAGATGCAGACATAGGTGGACCCACGGCATCAGATGCTCACCAGTACATGAATTCGGTACCGGCGGACGATATTACTCGGGGCATAGCCAGATTGGCGGCACCGGACAAGTGACCGGATTTGGGCCTTTATTCTTGAGTGATCGAGAGAGTACAGATTCCTATTCTCAAGATTCTGCTTGTCATGATGGTTCCAACGTCGGGCTAAGATACTGGTCGGTCGTGTCGATCAGTCGCGATGGAATTGCCAAACGGGTTGACGAGAACAGATAATGCCAACATCAGCCCACCTCTAATGGGGAGTTCAAGTGGGAAGTCTCGGTTCCCATCGATGAAGGGAGTACCTGCGTGACAACAACGAGAGCTGATTGGCCCGAGGATCGCATCCCTCTAGCCGCCGCCAAGGAGTGGATGGCTTCTGTGTGCGATCACAGTGAGGAAACGCCTGAAATCCTGCGGATCAAAAACTGGGGCGTTACAGCGCGTTTCGGGAGTGTCGTACTCAAGGTAGCCTATACGCCTCTGTTCCCCCAGGTCGTGGACGTGCACAATGTCCTGAGACTCATTGAGCCCACAGCCGCACCAAGACTCATCGCACACGCTGAGCTCGATGGCCAACACTTGACCCTCTTTGAGTTCTTGCCGGGAGTGACTGCAGAAGAGTTGGGCACGCCGGAGGCACTTGTGGCTGTCGCTGGCCAACTTGCTCGTGTGCAAGCTTCTGCATCGAGGTTGGATCTCTCCGGCCTGCCAGCATTACCCGTGCAAGAAATCGTGAACCTGCTGCTTGAGGACGATCTTTCGGACCAGCCAATCGAGCTCGTGCAATGGCTTCAAAAGGCTGAGTCTGCTCTCCGACTCGATGCGAGAGTGTTGGCTGAGTTCCCCCTTTCTCTGGATCACCCGGATGTCAACGCCTCCAACGCAATGGTGCAACAAAAAGGCAATATCATCCTTCTTGACTGGGAAGAAGCGACTGTCGGCTGTCCTTTCTTCAGTCTTGATCGACTTCTTGGCGAAGCCCGTGAGCAGTCGGCTGTGAACCCTGTATGTGAAGCGTACCTTGAGAATCTGCCATGGGGGACTCGCGACGGTCTCGAACGCGCCATGCGCCTTGTGCCCTTGAAACTTGCTTGGGAGAACCGAACCTATGCTCGAAAGCTGGGATGGTCACACCCGCACACCACAGTCACTACCGCCTTCCTGAAACTGGCGCGCAAGCGTTCCATCGAAGGATTTGAACACACAGGGCTTGAGGATTTCTTGGGTCCCTAGCCCGCGCTTTTCACTTCGGGGTCAGGACTCTCTCTTGAATTGTCCTGTTCAGAGCCAGACTTTATGGTGTGCATTTGCTGGCAAGAACGCACTCCGAAGACGGCCGCTGTCATGTCTCGCGGATGAATCCACTTCCCCGCCGTGTCGCGGATGAATCGCTCGATTCATCGCACGTAGGACTCCCCCATCCGCGGGGAGTAATGCCTGGCCACGCACGTTTCCTATTTCGGTCCAGGAACACCATGGCTGTAGGATGCCATGCAACGGCAAGCTCGCCTTGGCTGAGTTCACCGGGCACTGTGAGAGAAACAGAGGGATGAAGAAGAACGGCCACGATGGAGAGAACCGGGCGGAGAGCGTGTAGGTGCTAGCGGGCACCGCCGCACACTATTCATGGCTAGCTGGTTGTAGAGGAGGCGGAGAGATGAGCAAGCGAAACGTAAGCTTGGCCGAAGCTCGTGCTATTGGGAAGACACTCGAAATCGATTGGGATAGAATTGATCTCGATCAATTCAGGCGAGGCATCGAAGTTGAGTATGAACATGGTGTTCACGATTCCGAGACGAATGTCACAAACGATGATCCTACGATGACGGGCAAGATTGCCTGGGCGCACTTGAAGGAGATCCCCGACTATTACTCTCGCCTGGATCGCATGGAAGCAGAGGCTGAAGGTAAGATATAGACGAGCTATCTAGCCCTTGGTTGCAGCTCGCGGTCATGGCTGTCGCGGCGACTGCGGGGCGCGCACTGCGCCTGCTTGGTGACCGCACCTGAAGCCCAAGGTTGGCAGGTCGATTATCGAAGATAGGCAGCGACGCGCTTCTAGGAAAGGATCAGATGAGTGCGATGGAAAGGAACAAGATAAGCCCTGGTTCAGAGGTGCAGATTGTACAAAAGCAGGACCAGCGTAGTGGCCGCCTGGCAAGAGGCGTTGTCCAAGACATCTTGACGAAGTTGCCGACGCACCCACATGGGATCAAAGTGCGCCTTGAGACCGGCGAGGTGGGCCGGGTGAAGGAGGTCCTAGCAACGGAGTGAGTAGATCGATCTTGCGGCCAAAGACTTCAGGATCAGACTCTGCATCGTCCGATCCCGAGTGGATCTTGAACTTGAGGCCCTACTCTGGACTCTTCCGCACGAGGTGCCAATATGACGAGATGGTTTCTGCGAGGCGCTTGAACTCCTCAGGATCTATCGGTTTGACCATGTAGGAAGCCGCTCCGCAGTCGTATGCCTTGACCATGTCCTCTTCTCGCTCTGACACCGTAAGTACGACGACAGGGATCCTCCGAATGCGCTCGTCTTCCTTGATCCTGCTCAGGACTTCCAATCCATCGATCTTTGGCAGATTGATGTTCATCAGAATCAGGTCTGGGCTAGGCATGGCTTCGAACGTACCTCTTCGTGCGAGCGCGTCGAGCGCTTCTTCTCCATCGTGTGCGAAATACAGCTCGCATTTTACGTCACTGTCTCGTATTGCACGCTTGAGGACCTTGATATCATCGACATTGTCTTCCACGGCCAAGATGCGCAGCTTCTCTAGATTGTGCATGCTACCCCCTCCCGAGAATGCCGAATCTTCGACCCGGCTTCTGAATGGCACTCGAACAACTCTAGTCTTTTTTTGGGTTCCGGGGACATCGTACTCAACTCGTGACCCTAGGCGGGTCTGTATTCTTTGGGATCGTCTCTCTGAATCGCTGCATGACTCAAGCACAGCACCGCTTGTTGAAGTTTCTTCGGCCTTCTTTCTGCTGAGTGATGTGAGGCGGAAGATCAGTTCTTGTCTGTGTTCTTGCTTCTGATGGTGTGGCCGAGAGTCCTCGATGATACCATGAGCGTTGCTGGGTAGGCGGGCTTGACGCGAATCGCGTTTTCCGCGATTCCTCTGCTTGCGAGGACCGATGTATGGGAGCTCAATCACACCATGCTGCGAACGGCTGTGGTCGTGAAGATTGCCGCGTTGGCAGAGTGATTACTGAAGACAGGCAGTGACGTTTTTCTCGGAAAGGACAAGATGAGTGGCATCGAAAGAAACAAGATAAGCCCTGGTTTAGAGGTGCAGATTGTACAGAAGCAAGACCAGCGCAGCGGCGTCCTTACAAGAGGTGTTGTTAAGGACATTCTGACCAAGTCTCCGACGCATCCGCACGGAATTAAGGTTCGCCTTGAAACTGGAGAGGTTGGCCGGGTGAAGGAGGTCTTATCGAAGGAATGAGGGGTTGGGGATCAGTGTTCTGAGGACTTAGCACGAAACTGCCCTCTGCCGCTCTCCCAAACCATGCGCAGCATGAACCCAAGGCCTGGAGAACGGCACCTGCCATTCTCCCAAGCAATGCGAAGCACGGGCCTGGAGAACGGCACCTGCCATTCTCCCAAGCAATGCGGAGCACGGGCCTGGAGAATGGCACCTGCCATTCTCCCAAGCAATGCGGAGCATTGCCGTTGCCACCAACAGCGTCACGGACCTAAGATGGAGAGTACGGGCGAGAGGGCTGTT
>SPBW01000044.1 GCA_004525685.1 Candidatus Atribacteria bacterium | reverse complement strand
GGCATGAACCATCGGATCTCCCGCCAGATCTAACCCTAGCTCACTCGACCGCAGGACAGGTGGCGCTGCAACCAGCGGCAGATAAGGAGAGCGGCGAATACAGGAGGGATCATAGCGATAGAGGAAGTGAAGCATGGCCGTGTTCCCCGCCACGGTCATGACATCCAACGAGAAGGCTTCGTCCTCGCGCGCCCGGGTCATCTCCGTGAGCAACGACCGAATGTCACCGATGACGGCGTCGGCCAGATCGTCGGACCCATAATCTTCGACATGTTCGATCCGTCGGGTGACTTCTGCACCGAAGGCGGCTTGGCTGTTGGCGCGTCCCGCACACATCAGCACGCGGCCTGTATTCAGATCGACGAGTTCGCAGGCGACGGTCGATGTGCCGATGTCGAGGGCAAGGCCGTAGTTGTTACCGCCCCCGGCGTCACCGCCCTCTCCTGATCCGAGGGGATCGAGCGCGTCCAGGGTTATGGGATCCTTGAGGTTCGATGTCAGGTGGACGGTCAGGCTTCCGGGTCGTGAGGTGGCCGGAATTTCGACGGCCAGGTCCTCGTCGATCCGATGCAGACAGGCAAGGACGGATCCCCGATCGGCGAGAAGCACGCGGCAACGGCCGCAGGTGCCAGCACCGTCACATGGAGCCACGATGGCGATGTTGGCTTGACGTGCGGCTTCGGCGATCGTTGTCCCCACAGGAACACTGATACAGCGATTTTCAGGAAGGAAGGTCACACGAACGACGGTCATCCGGCGGCCTCTGTGTTCGCCTGGGCTTGCGCCTGCAATTGAGGCTGCAACTCATGCAGGAAATGGGGAATGCCGCTGGCATTGTCGGGCCCGACAATGACGTCCCAGCCGGACGCTTCTTCGATGCCCATGCGCATGCGAGCGACGAGGCCGGGGATGACCAGGTGGTTGTGGCTCACGCGATCCATCACGCCCTGCTCACGAATGACATCGACCAGCTTCTCAACAGTCAACCGATCGTCGGCATAGGCATTGAGGACGCCCATGCCTTCGGTATCGACGACGCTGATATAACAAGGAACCTTGCTGTTGGCGACTTCGCCAGCCACGGTGAAGTAGGTGAGGGCGAAGTTCGTCGTGACCAGCACTGGGGCATCGGAGCCGGGCTTGCCGATCTCATAGAGCACCGCTTCCACTTCGTTGGGCACCTGCGGATCCGTATAGATATCCTGGCGGGCAGTGACGATGGGATGGATGGCCCACGCCTCGACGGTGTCGAGGACCAGCACGCCGGCATAACGCATGACCAACGACAGTCCGGCAGTCATCTCTGCTGTTGCCCGGGCATCGGAGTTCAGGTTGTTGTCTACGAGTGCGCCGATATCGACGAAGGACGGATAGCCGACGCTGCGAACGCGTTCTTCGAGTGCCCGTCGGCGAAGCTGGGTCAGGCGTCCGACGGCCTCTGCGAGGTTTAAAGGCTGCGGATCCACGATGATGTCCTTGACGCCGGATGCAGCGAGCCGTTCGGACAGCGCCGCCGTACGATCGATTCCAGGGGCGCTTGCGACAAGGGGCAGGCCATATTGAACGGCCAATGCGGTCATTGCGTCGGCATGGGCCTCTGTCGCAGCGACAAGAACGGGGTTGCGATCGGCGATGGCCGCGACTGCAGGTGCCAGCACCTCAGCATCTTCGCAAAGAAGCAGGATCAGATGATCTGCGGCCTTGGCGATCTTCTGTGCGACGTTACCAAAGCGTGAGGCATCCACCCCATCCGCAGCGATGGCGATGGCGTCGATGCCGATCGTTTTGCCGACGCGCTCAAACTGAAGCGCGTCGATGGCAGCGAGACGTGCGCCGATTTCTGCGTCGCCGAGTGAGGCCGAAATGCGGACGGCAAGCACGGGCGGATGCTGGAACCGTTCCTCGTGCCGATGCATGACCGTCTCGCCCCCAAGTGTCAGAACGCGATCGCCCGATCCGAGCGTCAGCGTGGCCATCGGCGGCACTTGGGCGTCGCCGAGGACGGCGCGGGCTTCGTCGGAAACGTGAGGACAGCCATCCAGCGCCTGCTTCTTGGACGCCACCTGCATGGCAAACGCCATGCACGTTGGCAGGCAGCAGTCTCCGCAATTGGTGCGCGGAAGGTTCTTGTAGATTTCGATTCCACTCAGCTTGGCCATCCATTTCTCCCAAAGCAGCTAATCCGAACCATGTAGCTCACAGCTAGCTGCCAAACTACAGAATTTACCATGAAGGACATGAAGTTAGCCCTGTCCAGGGTTCGATTCCCTCTTCAATCCCCTCATGGTAACAGGCCTTTCGGGTCTTCGATCCAACACCTTTAGCCAACCTGCTTTACCATGAAGGATGGGCCTTTTCGTGGTCAGATTCCCCTTCGATTTCTTCAATCCCCTCATGGTAACAGGCCTTTCGGGCCCTGGTTCTCTTTCAGCTTCTTCACGTGCTTCATGGTAAGAGCCTTTCGGGTTGAGATGATTCCCCCGTCCAAGCCGTGATCTTTAGAACAAGGATTCCATCGTCAGCGCCGGATGGCTGACGGATTCGAGGAACACGACCAACTCCTCGGCTGTCGTCGCATCCAGTTCTGTGGCAATGCGATCGAGCAGATCGGGGATGCCGGCATTGTCGGCCCGTTCCTGCAATCGATCGCGCAGCTCTTCCTTGAGAGCAGAGGGCATCCACACGACACGTTTCAGGCCGCCTTCGGCTGAAATGAATTTCTTGCTGCCAATGTACAGCTTGCCGACACCGAGGAATCCCGGGGTTTGAATGCCTCCACCGATCTCTCCGGCCATCGTCGAGAACGTCATCCCCACGGGTGTCATCCCCGGGAATTCGCGGTCGACGATCATCACGCCATGGACTTCGGGCACGATGGCGGTGATGCATTCAAAACAGCCGCAGCTGGTCATTGGATCGTCCATGAGCGAATAGGCGTTGTATCGCTCCAGCGCGCCGTTGGACGCCACGGCGAGGAAGTCATTGACGCCCTTCCACTGGCCCTTGACGGGGTCGAGGGTCTCGCTCTTGGGTACGGGTTGATTGGGGCCGTGCGGATTCATCTCGTAGCTGGCCGCACAGTCGAGCCAGGTATATGCGCCACACAGCCCCGGGCGTTCAGGAGTGACGATACAGACGTGGTTAGGCGCATAGGACTGACACAGCGTGCAGGAATAGAACGTGTCCGTGTCTTCGTCCTGCATGCCTTGAATGCGTTCGTCTCGTTCACGATAGATGGTCTTTGCTTCAGCCAAGTGGCTGGCGACCAGGCCCGGCTCTGTGAGGATGGTGACCTGAACCTTGTTGAGGATGGCTCCGAATTCACTGTGAAGCTTGGCGATGAGGACCTCCCCGTAATGGCGCAATCTGAATCCTTGGGCATACGCGTCATGACTGATACGCGCCCACACGGTCCCGCGCTGGCCCATGTGGAACACGCCGTTGGCCCACGAGGCAAACTCGTGAATGCGCCGTTCCAGCACGCTTTCAAACGCCTCTTTGAATTCGCGTCCAGCCACATCGACGAGAACGCCGAACGGTAAAGCATCACCGGGGGTAATGTCGTCGATATCAGGACCGATCAGTTCGATCTGGCCATCCATTACGTCATCCATTGGCTTTCCACGCAGCAGTTCGAAGGCGTCGGTGCGGTTGCCGCCAAACTCGGCATGCATTTGTGCCTTGCGCACGCGCTCGCCCTCGAACCCGGCTCCATAAGCGACGGGAATGGGGATCTCCGTGACTTCGAGTTTCAGTCCTCGCACCTCAATGGCGCGTTGGACGATCCCGTCAATCGGAATGCCGCTGACGATGGCTTCGTAGGTACAGATGCCAGGGGCGAGAATCTGCGGGATGTCTGCGTCAGTGATCGTTGGAAAGCCGAAATTGAGCGCGCCAGCTACTGTGGCCAGCTTCGCGCATGCCTGACTCAGGCCCTCGTCAGAGGTCAGGTCATCGGAACCCAAGGCAAGCACAAAGGCAAACACACGCTCTTTGCAGTAGTCGAGAATCTTCTGTGTCGCCGCGCCGCCGTCCGGCTTGATGCCGCCAAACATCATCGCGGCTCGGGCAGCGAATCCTAGGGCGTGCACGGTTGCTGACGTACGAGATCCGAGAGGCACAAGAAACGTGTCCCAGTTTGCCTCGATGCCTTCGCTTGTTAGCTGCGCTGTCATCGATTGGCCCGCGGTGCTGGATGACAGAAATGCGAGAATGTTGCGGCCCTGCAAGGCGCGGGCGATGGCCACGGCCTGTTCAGCGGTCGGCGGTGCGCCGACACAGGCAGCCACGCCGGGCATGCGGCCGTCCACCAGCTTGATGCCCTGCGATCGAAGGATCGAATCGCCGGGAAATCCAGATGTTTCGGATGTCTCTCCCAAAGCCGACAAGCGGAGTGCTTCGAGAATCTCTTCTGCGATCAGCGCCGCCCGACCGGCTTCCAAGACTGGCACAAGACTGTCGCCCAGCGCTTGGGCTGGGAGCAGCGCCTCGGCCTGTGTCATGGCTTCGCTCGCGACTTGGAGTGAGTCGACACTCAATCCTGTCAGGGCAAGGGTCAGAGGCAGGGCATAGGCGGTATCTGGGAAGCCGAGGGCATGGGTGGCCCCGTGCCTGGCGGTGGCCGTCGTGATGGCACGGCGAGCCTGGTTGACCAGATCGCAGGCGCCTCGAATCGCCAACTCAGCGATGATCTTTGACATGGACTACTCCTTCCCCAGCAACATCGGCTCGCTGTCCATTGTACAGATCTCATCGTTAGTTTCGTCATCGGCAACGCCTAGCAGCCCTTGACAGAGCCGGCTCCCCAGCGCAGCCAATCCATCGATGGGCAACGCGCGCGAGGCCGCTCGGTCAAACAACACACTGGCATTGGCTGGGAATTCGTCATCGCCTGCCCACCAGACCACAGCCAAGCAGATGGATGGAAGGGCGCGGAAGGATGCGGCGGCGTCTCCCAACGAAAACGGCTCGCCACCGAAATGATCCACAGCCTGGCGGAAAGCGTCTGTGTCTCCATTCAACCCGCTGACCAGCACATCAGATGTGTAGGAGCGGAAAGCCTTCACATAAAACGCGCCATCGGGGAGTTCTTGAAAGCCGATCCACCGCCTGCTGACTGGTGTAGCCTCAGATGATGGCGGGCTGGTCTGTGCCCTGCCCGCCCGCACGAGATAGTCGAGGAGGAGGATCTGTGTCTTCTCGCGACAAACACGGCCATCTGCCTCTGTTACGGCAAAGTCGGGTATCGAGACGGCTAAGGGCGTATCAAACAGAGACAGCTCAAGATGATCCTCCTGAAACCGCCCTCCACTGGCGAGAACGAGGTCATCGATCGGCAACTTCTTGAGAAGCTCTCGAGCCGCCTCGATGCGTGGGCGGATGGATTGTCGCCATTGATCTTTAGCTGGCATCTTTTGTCTCAGACCCCTTCCCATTTCCAAGGCCAAGTTCGCGGTGCAGGAAGCGGACGGTCTCGCCGACATCGTTGGCGGGGATGCAGAATGTCACACTATCCTCTGCTGCCTCCTGGGCCACGGCAACAACGCGAACGCCCTGTTTCCCTAGCACGGCAAACGCTTGCGATGCGATGCCATGGACGCGATCGCCTGGCAATCCAATGACAGATACCATGGCTACCTGCTCTATCGTATCCAAAGCATAGACGCTGTGAGAGGGAGGGGACGAATTCGCTGAGTCTTGCGTAAGAAGCCGCGCACTGTGTGCAGCATCCTGCTCGCTAACGACGAGGTTGATTCCTTGCTCAGAGAAAGACTGGCTGAACATCTGCACGGGAATGCCCGCATCGTCCAGCCGTGCGAGTGCGGCAGTCGCCGATCGCAATCGCCAGGGACCGTTGTTGCTCTGTACCCGCAGCAACTGCAGGCCGGTAGCTGACACGATGGCAGGCCAAAGCGCACGCCCCGTTGACGGGGCCTCGACAATGCGTGTGCCCTCGTCCTCTGGATTGAAGCTATTGAGAATGCACAGTGGGATTCCCCTCTCGATGATAGGGCCGATGGTTCGTGGGTGAAGCACTTCGGCACCGAAGCGAGCCAGTCGAGTGGCTTCTTTGTAAGAGAGCTCACGTAGCACGCGGGCAGTGGGAACGACATTGGGATCGGCGGTGAGAATGCCATCAACGTCCGTCCAAATGCGAAGCTCGTCACAGTCTAGACAGGCAGCAACGATTGCGGCGGAGAAGTCACTTCCACTGCGGCCCAGCGTTGTGGTGATCCCGTCGACGGTCGCGCCAACATATCCGGTGATGATGGGCACGATACCGCTTTCTACCAGCGGGCGAACCTGCTCCTGGATTCGTTGTCTGGTTGCCTCCATTTGAGGAACGGCGGATCCAAATTGGTCATTGGTGACAATGAGATTCGTTGCGCTCAAGGCCTGGGCAGCCACTCCCCTGCAGCGTAACGTGGCAGCAACTATGGCAACCGACAGCTTCTCACCGAAGGAGGCGACGGCATCGTGTCCACGCGCCGTCAGTTCACCAAGCACAGCAATGCTGTCGATGAACCGACCCAAGCGATCAAGATGCTCCTCGATGAGGGCATGAAGCTCGCCGCATTCAGGGTGAGATGCCAGTAGAGTCTCCGCGACGGCGTGGTGCTTTTCACCAAGCCAGGAGCGCGCTTCCTGGCACGCGGCGACGTCTCCTAAGGCGGCAGCTCGTGCGGCTGCGATGAGACGATCGGTTGTTCCACTGAGAGCCGAGACGACGACAGCTGGCGAGTCGCCACGGCTTGCGGCGATGATTTCGGCAACCGCAGCGATACGCTCAGCCGTACCCAGCGAAGTTCCGCCGAATTTGTGAACAATCATGCGGCGGCCTCCTTGGATGCAGCGCCCGAATTCAGCGCCTGATCCAGATCGGCAATCAGATCCCGCGGATCTTCGATTCCCGCTGCATAGCGGATCAGGCTGTCGGAGATTCCGTAGGACGCCCGCTTCACAGGATCTCGCGAGATGAACAGTGCCTGTTGCTGCGCGATGGTTTCGACACCACCGAGCGTCGGACCAATGTAGGGAATCCGTAGCAGATCGATCACCCGACCTGTTTGATCAACGTCTCCGGCGACTTCATAGCTGACCACGCCGCCGAACCCTGTCATCTGCCGAACGGCAACAGCGTGATCTGGGTGGGATTTCAGTCCAGGGTAATAGACCGTACGGACACGAGGGTGTGCCTCAAGAAACTCGGCGATTTGCTGCCCGCTTTCGTTCTGTTGTCGAACCCTGAGATCCAGGGTCTTTAGTCCTCGCAGGAGCCCGTAAGCATCGTGAGGACTGCCAACGCATCCGAGTACGCCTCGCAACGTCTCGATCGGCGCAAGAAGTGGGCAAGATCCGATGACGACGCCAGCGAGGAGATCGTTGTGTCCGCTCAGATACTTCGTTGCGCTGTGGATCACCAGATCGATGCCGTGGTCGAGCGGGCGCAGATTGACGGGGGTAGCGAACGTGCTGTCGATGGCAGTGAGGACGCCATGCTGTCGAGCGATCAAGCTCACACGATCCAAGTCGATGACACGGAGATACGGATTGGTCGGCGCTTCACAGAAGATCAGCTTCGTATTCGGCCTGATGCTGTCTTCTAGGCTATCGACTTCTCCGTCCTTCAAGAACGTCGCCTCAACTCCCCAACGTGAGAGCTGATCGCGGACGAAATGCACTGTCTGGCGGTAGATGCTCGACGCAATCACAACGTGATCGCCACGGGACAACACAGAAAGAAACACGGTAGTGATCGCGCTCATTCCGCTGGAGAACAACAGACCCCGTTCGCCGCCCTCCAGGCTGGCGACCTTCTCTTCCACTGCCGTTTGCGTGGGATTGCCGTATCGTCCGTACTCTCCGCGCAGGTTGAATTTGCCAGCCTCTTTGTCCTCGACGAAATCGAGAATTGCCTGCGTGTTGGCAAATGCGTACGTCGACGTCTGTACGATGGGCATGGTCACTGCATCGTATGGTTTACCCCTACCTTCGCCCGCGTGAACCACCTTTGTTGCAAAACCATCGCCCATATTGCACCTCCGCACTTTCCTTCGCCTGTTCAAGTGCCAATAGAAAAGACCCCAGGGGAATTCCCTGCGGTCCTTGTCTCCACTTCGTCCGGCGCCCTAACAGGTTACCGGGACAAAGTGGTGCTTCGCATCATCATGTTGAAGACGACACCAACCAACGCGGGAGCAGCGTTTTGAATCTCTGCGCTCGCGAACCTGTTCGTCTTGGTCATGATGGATGCATCTTACTGGAAGATCGCCTCAGCGCAAGGATGCGACAGGATCGTCGGCCTCCTCAGCTGTGGATCGACGGCGGATTACGGATCGTGGCCTCATTCGGAGGGAGGCCGCTGGACCGGACTTCGCCCACTACCTGAGTTCTATCACGGGCTACCGAAAGAATGCCTATCAGATGCGCGACGTTGTGGCGTGGTTCAGACAGCATGGGTACGTTTGCCGATCACGACGGTTCGTCGGTGTCAACAGAACTTCGGAAATGCAAGACCGTGCCAAGAGGCACCAACTCTTCACCATGAAGCGCATGAAGTGGCGTGCTATGCCATGAGCTAGCACGGTGAAGGAGATCCCAACCTGAGGGAGGTCTTTCTTCAAGTTCTTCATGGTAGATCGCTTGAATGGTTGGAAGTACCCAATCCACGGCGCGGATCTAATCGGTCAAGTCTCGCAAGCGTGCAAGTAGGGTCTCGGCTAGCTTCTTCGCCTCATTGTTCCAAAACGGCCACGTGTTGTCGGTGGATTCAAGGACGATGGCTAGTTCTCGCTCAATGAGTTCGGCGTCTCGAACGCCAGTGAGTTGGCCGAAGAAGCTGTAGGTGAATCCCCAATACTCAGCCAAGACCATGCGATTGGATAGATAGGATGGATCCAAGGTTATCGAATTCTCAACAAGTGCCAGCCCGGCTTCCCTGTCACCGCCCAATGCGGATGGCGACATGATCAACAGAGATCCTAAGGAGCTGCTCGCGCTTCCTCCCCAGTATTTCGGATTCACCTGGACGCATTGAGAGAACAGGGCAAGCACTCCTCCCTGTTGCATGAGCCCAACGATGGGATTCATTCCACACAACTTTCCCCAATTGCTGGCTGTCCAGTGCAGGGCTGCCGCATCTGTGACGTAGGACAGGGCTTCATCGAAGTTGCGATTTTCGGCTTCTGCATACTGCGTATTCAGTCGCAGGCTTTGCAGACCATATGACTTGCCTTTCTCGAAGAGTGTCCCGTCTACAGATGTATCCCCTTCGGAGAACATGGTGGCTTCGTAGCACAACTGGGACAGACGATTCAGGACGTGCGCTTGGGATTGAACCGGAAGTGTATTCAGGTTCGGGAGTACGCCCTCGTAGAGTGCGATGGCTTGACTCAGACTTACCTCAAGAGTACGCGACATGTAGACCATGTCGGCTTGGGCGATGAGATCGGCCGGGGAATCTGCTCCTTGGACAGTGATGAATCCAGCGAGGATGACGAGGATGAGATGCAGCACGGACGAACGAGGCATAGTGTCGCTCCCTGTTGTTGAGTGTTGAGCTATTGTCTCTGCAGAACGGGTTTCTGCCAAGGGGGCGGAAGGAAGACGCGTGAGCGGCGCCATTCGACGAGCAAGGATTCGGTCCGCAACAAGGCCCGCGCAGCCAGCGAGTATTGACCTGAGCCCCTCGCCCACCGGACAATCTGCCTGACAGAGGAAAGAGGAGTCGAGATCTGTGCGTATCGTCTACGGGGTTCAGAGTACAGGCAAGGGGCATTTGGCGCGGTTTGCGGCGCTAAAGCCTCTATTCGACGCAGACGAACATGAGTTGCTGGTCATCGTGTCTGGACTCGACGAGCCGCCCGACTACTTCCTCGGCTCGATCGGTTCGTCGCGATGCGAGCGCATGACGAGCTTCCACATGGCCGATGATGGGCTTGGAGGCATCTCCAAACGCAAGACGGCCAAGGCTTTTGTCACCAACATGCCGGAGCTGCTGTCTAGCTTGTATCGAGGGCACAAGCTGATTAGCGCCTTCGATCCCGATCTCATTGTGAGTGATTTCGATCCCATCACGGGTTCGCCGATGGTTGCTCCTTCCGTGTTCAAAGTAGGCATCGGCAATTGGGCGATGCCGCGCGGCCCGCAAGTCGATCGACTCGCCGGGCTTCGATTCGAACGGTTCAACGTAAATCTGGCAGCCAAACTGTGTACAAGCGGCGTTGACGTACTCCTGAGCTGCCATCTCTATCCCTATGACGAGGCGTGCCTGCCGCCCATCTTGCGGCCGGACATTGATGACGTTGCACGAGCCAACCGCGGACACCTTCTTGTGTATCACTCGTTCAAGGGACGGCTGGAACCGATTGCCGCCTACGCCCGACGCCACAAGAATCGCGAAATCATCGTGTATGGCTATGAATCGCCCCCTCTCAATATGCCCGAGAACATGCATTTCGAGACGAATACACGGAGGTTCCTGTCGGACCTAGCGACGTGCGACACGTACGTAGGAACTGCGGGATTCCAGTCCATCTGTGAAGCCTTCTACTTGGGCAAGAAGATCGTCGTTCAGCCGATCGAAGGCCACTACGAGCAGAAGTGGAATGCGGCCAAGCTGGAGGAGCTGAGTATGGGTTGGTGGCTTCACGGCGACTTGGAGACGGATCTGGAGCATCCGTTCAATGAAGCACTGCACGAGCAGCTGGCACCCTGGTATGAAAGCGGCGTGAGAACATGCTACGAGAGAATCATGTGGTATGCGGGGAACTCAGCCTAACATCAGGAGTCTCCGTCAGGAGACTTAGAAGGAACTCGCGCACAGAGCGAGTTCCCGAGTTCCTTGGAGTTCCCCTGTCGGGGGAACTCGGGATCGGTCTCTCGACCTATGGGAACTCAGCCTAACATCAGGAGTCTCCGTCAGGAGACTTAGAAGGAACTCGCGCACAGAGCGAGTTCCCGAGTTCCTTGGAGTTCCCCTGTCGGGGGAACTGGGGGATCGGTCTTCCGACCGATGGCAACTCAACGGAACTTGCGCCTGATCAAAGATCTTGAGTCTAGACCCAGATGGCGAGAAGAGCCATGAACGCCAATCCGCAGACGAGTAAGGCGAACTTCTCCCAGAGACGCTCTTGGGACTCAAACTCCTCATGAATGATGTCCACGATGGCGACATAGAGGAACGTCCCGGCTGCGATGGCATTGACGATGCCGCTTACAAGATCTGAGGTTTGCCCTTGAATGCGGGAACTCACAAACTCCCCAAGCAGAATGCCAAAGGGTGTCATTAGCGCAAACAAGAGGAGCACACGACGCAGATGCAAGGCGTCCATTCCAGAGCGAACAAGACTCACGCCGAGCGCAAACGCAGCCGAAAGCTTATGCGAGACCTCAGCGAGGAAGATAATCATGACCATATTCATCGTTGCACCGGCGCCCAGCGCATAGCCAGCGATGATGGAGTGTAGCGAAAGCACGATGGTCAGCACGTAGGGATAGAGCGGATTTCTCTTACTGAGCGTCTTCGTATCAGGAAGGTGATGTCCGCCGGCCGAGGCAAGCTTCTCGAGGAGAAGAATCAAGAGAAACCCTACAAGGCATAGAATCATTGCCCAAGGAAGAGGTCCTTCGACAACAGCCAGGCTCTCTTGCGCCTCGGGAAGCAAGTGCAGAAGTGCCGCCCCGAGGAAGAAGCCACCGGCCAATGCGTTGGCGGATGAGAGCAATCGAGAGCATTTTCGAGTCGCGCACAGACGAAGGGCAATCCATCCGCCAGCGATGGCGGTGAGGAGAAGTGCGATCGCGGTGATTGCTTTGACCCATCCCAGACTCAACATATCGTTTCCCTCCCGGGTTTCTTCTGGTATCCCATTCTATCAATGTCGGTTCGCGCAGGAGCCGTAGATCATCGCTCATTGGACGTGTGTCTATGCAGTACTCTATCCGCAGGAGGTAATGGATGGAAACGAACGCCGCGGCAGAGAGAGTCCTCGTTGGAGAAGGGCGAACTGCGGAAATCCTGGAATGGGATGAGGGGCGCGTTCTCAGGTTGTATCGCCTGGGCGCGTCCCTGGGAACCGTGCAACGTGAGCTGCGAGCCTTTCGATGCGCTAGTGAAGCGGGCGTTCCAAGTCCTGCCGTGTATCCGTCGGACACGGGCGACGGGCTCATCGAAGTGGATGGACGATTGGGCATTGTTATGGAACGGATCTCCGGCCCCACAATGCTTCGTCAGCTCACACAAAGGCCATGGAAGCTGTGGTCCTATGCGCGGCTGTTGGCGGATCTGCATCACTCCATGCATCAACAGTCCTCGATCACGTTGCCTTCCCAGCGCGAGCGATTTCACATCGTGATCGACCAGTTGAGCGGTCAGCTTGATCCAAAGCTCCTTGCATTGTTGCATCAGACTCTCGATCGCCTTGACGATGGCAACGCCATCTGTCATGGCGACTTTCATCCCGACAACGTCATCCTGAGTGATCGAGGCCCGGTGATCATCGATTGGGGACCGGCATCTGCGGGCGCGCCAGCTGCGGATGTAGCGTGGACCGTCTACCTGTTCAAGCATGGCGGGACTCCTCCAGGGATGAGCCGCGGGCAACGAGTCGTTCTTTCGACACTCCGCCGACTGTTTCTGAAGAGCTACTGCCGGAACTACATGCGCCTCTCTTCGATGCGACAGCGCATGATTAAGCAGTGGGCGCCTGTCATTGCGGCCATTCGTCTCGGGGACGGCATTCCAGAAGAGGAAGAAGGATTACTGCAAACGCTCCGTACATTTGAGGCGAGGCAGGTACGTAGATCGAGACAAAGACATGCGGATCGAGGAGTATGACGATGATAAAAGAGCGCGTTCTCGTATCTGTACTGCGGTTTGATGCCCGTGCTCATGAACGGCTAGCGGAATGCTCTCAAAACATCCAACGACTGCTAGAGAGAGAAGCGGCGTCTGCCTCCTTGCCTCACATCTCACTTATTCCTACGGATATGGCGGACGAACAGGAGCTGCTTCATCGACTCGGGATCGTGGCTCGATCGATGCCTCCTTTCGATGTGATTTATTCTTATCTTGGATGGTTTTCTGGAGGCGTTCTGTTCCTTGGGATCACGCCAACGCAGGCTCTTCTCTCTCTGCATCACGAGTGTTTTCGCCTATCGTCGCCGAGCCCGGCGACGCCATGGATCGACCTGTACGGCCCTGGAAACTGGGTTCCTCACTGCACGATCGCCACGAGTGTGCCTGAGAACCAGCGAGGAGACGTTATCTCCGAAATCCTTCGCGCTGAGAGCTTCCCGACGATTCTTCGGTGCTCGTCGATCGAGCTGCTTTGCATGAGCCAGGGGCAGACGCGCAGCCTCGGGAGCGCGGAGTTTGCGGCATAAGCGAGCATGTTCCATAGGGCGTGAGCCTTCGCCTCCTGTCCTTCTGAAACGCCAAGGTAGCTCAGCGTACCGGTGAGCATGTCAATCGTGGGCTGAGCCGAGCCAGGCTTCGTGCTCTCCATCGACGTCACGAGAATCGCACGACGCCCTTCAAAGAGTCTCTTGGTGCTCGAACCTGACCATGGCGCGAACCAACGATCGAGGAATGCCTTGAACACAGAAGTCGGTCCCAGCCAGTAGATAGGCGTTCCT
>SPBW01000290.1 GCA_004525685.1 Candidatus Atribacteria bacterium | reverse complement strand
TGGTGCCCCATGGAGGCCGCGTCATTATCGGGCGAGATACGCGGACCAGCGGTCCCATGCTTGAGTCAGCGCTGTCAGCAGGCCTGGCATCTTCAGGACTCGACGTCTGTTTGGCGGGGATCATACCCACACCTGCAATCTCGTTTCTCATCAAGGATGAGCGGGCAGATCTAGGTATCGTGATTTCTGCCTCACACAATCCGCCGCACGACAATGGCATCAAGCTGTTCGACCGCCATGGCCGCAAGCTTCCTCGTGAACTTGAACTACGTATTGAAGCAGCACTTCGGAAGCCCCTGAGCCCTTGCGTACGCATTGGCAGAGTCACGACGTTGGAGGCCGCAGCAACGCGATATGCCGCTTTCCTCAGCGGCATAATCAACGTCGATCACGTCGACTTCTCGGGTCTAACGCTTGTGCTGGATTGTGCCTATGGCTCAACCGCTCCGATTGCACCCCACGTCTTTGAGCATCTCGGCGCCACAGTGATTCCCATCCATTCGGAGCTGCATGGCGACCTCATCAATGTCGATTGCGGCGCCACGCACCTTGAGCGCCTCAAGCAAGTTACGTCTGAGCAGGGTGCTGATCTGGGAATCGCGTTCGATGGCGATGGCGATCGCGTTCTGCTCGTTGGAGCCGATGGATTTACCATCGATGGGGATCGCATGATGGGGATCGCGGCATCCTACATGGCTGAGCAGAATCTTCTGGCACCCGCTGCCATCGTCGCCACCATCCTGAGCAACAGTGGCCTTGAGATATGGCTGGCAGAGCGGGGCATTCGCGTCCACCGAACCGATGTGGGAGACCGCCACGTGTCGCATGAGATGATCGCAAGCGGTATTCAGATCGGCGGCGAAGCGTCCGGGCACATCATTTTCGCAGATCACTCGCCGACAGGGGATGGCATTCTCACCGCAGTCAAGCTTCTTGAGATCGCCCACCACCGAGGCATTGACTTGCCAACGCTTGCACGGGACATCCCTCTCTTCCCACAGTGTGCACGCAACATCGAAACCAGAGGCAATCCTGCTCGACTGGCGGACGATCCTCGGACACAGCGCCTGCTCAAAGAAGCCCAGGAGAAGCTCGGCCCATCAGGCCGCATCGTTCTGCGACCGTCAGGTACTCAACCCTTGCTTCGCATCATGGTCGAGTCCGAAGATCAAGCCCTTTGCGCTGCAACAGCAGATCAGTTGGAGCACAGCCTTCAAGAGATCGCCAACTAGTCCCCTACTAAGCTACGTCAAATGGATACGTCAATATGGGATTCTTTGCTGCATGGGTTTGATCCAATCGCCGAACTGGCGCATTGCGCGGCGCATCATGCAGCAACTGCGGATTCTCCTTGGCTTCTTCTGCAATCGTCTCAAGAATCTCCATGAAGCGATCCAACGTCTCTTTGCTCTCGGTTTCCGTTGGCTCGATCATCAGCGCTTCCTTGACCGTCAGCGGGAAGTAGATGGTGGGCGGATGCACGCCGTAATCGATGAGCCGCTTGGCAATATCGAGCGTCGAGACGCCATCTGCGATCCCCTTGCCTGAGAGCACGAACTCGTGCTTGCAGAGGCCGTCGTAGGGCAAGTCAAAGGTCTTCTTGAGTCGCGTCTGCAGATAATTGGCATTCAAGACAGCGTTCTCGGCCACCGCGCGCAGCCCGTCGTCTCCCATCTGCAAGATGTAGGCAGCCGCGCGAACAGACACCAGGAAGTTGCCATAGAACGAGTGAATGCTGCCAATAGACTGCGGCACATCCCAATCCAGCACATAGTATCCGTCGCGCTCGCAAACGCGGGGCACAGGCAGGTAATCAACAAGGGCTGCGGATGCAGCAATTGGCCCTGCACCAGGTCCGCCACCGCCGTGAGGCGTTGACATCGTCTTGTGCAGGTTGAAGTGGAACACATCTGCGCCCATGTCTCCAGGCCTCGTCTTGCCGAGGAACGAATTGAGATTGGCACCATCGAAGTAGCACAATCCACCCGCATCGTGCACCAACTGCGTTATCTGCAGAATATCTGACTCGAAGATCCCCAACGTGTTAGGAACCGTGAGCATGATGCCGGCAACGGTGTCATCAAGAGCATTCTTTAGTGACTCCAGATCGACTCGACCGAATTCGTTTGAAGCGATTTCCGTGACTGAAAACCCGGCCATGGCTGCCGATGCAGGATTTGTTCCGTGCGCCGTGTCTGGGAGAAGAATGCGCTTGCGCTGGTGCTCGCCGCGGACCTCGAAATACTTCTTGAACAGGAACATCCCCGCCATCTCTCCGTGAGCGCCAGCAACGGGTTGCAGAGAGACATCGGCCATTCCGGCAATGTCTCGCAGATGGCCCGTCAATTCGAACAGCA